>NZ_JACJPW010000058.1 GCF_014696265.1 Aerosakkonema funiforme FACHB-1375
TAAATGTGGATTGATTTTGGACAGGGATTGGAATGCGGCACTGATGATTCTAAAAGTAGCCTTGAGTACGGTAGGGCATACCGGAACTTGGATCGAAGATCCGAACGCTTCAGGAGATTTGGCCGCTACTTTGGTTGGAGTAATCCAGTCGCAAGCAAGCTGAGTCTATGAATGAAGAATCCCCGTCCCTTTAGGGCTCTTGAGTGTCAAATTCATCAAGACCGGAAAACCTCATGATTGCGCTATATCTGGTTTGGTCATCCGATTTTAGATTTTGGATTTTGCATTTTGGATTGGCTGGGCTTTGAAAGATTGGCAGTAATGAACAGTGAACAGATCGACGATCGAGATTTTCCTCCCTAACCCCTAACCCCTAATCCCTAATCCCTAACCCCTAACCCCTAATCCCTAATCCCTAACCCCTAATCCCTAATCCCTAATCCCTAACCCCTAACCCCTAACCCCTAACCCCTAGCCCCTAGCCCCGACGCCCTCATGTTAATCTCGCTGCGGATTGAAAATTTTGCTCTCATCGATCGCCTGGAGTTAGTATTCGGCCAAGGTTTGAATGTCTTGACTGGCGAAACTGGGGCGGGAAAGTCGATTATTCTCGATGCGATCGATGCGGCTTTGGGAGGTAAAGTTACCAGTAGGTCGATTCGCACAGGCGCACAACGCGCTCTGGTGGAGGCGACTTTTAAACTGACGCCGGACTTGGCCCAATGGCTCAACGAGCAAGAAATTGACCTTCTGGATGAAATTTCTTTGGTTTGCAGTCGCGAAATGACGACAAATCAAACTGTCCTGCGTAGCAGTCGATCGCGCATCAATGGGGTGGTGGTCAATCGACAGCAGATCGAGCAATTGCGATCGCGTGTTGTGGAAATTACAGCTCAAGGTCAAAGCGTTCTGATCGGGCAACCAGCCCATCAACGTGACTGCTTGGACAGTTTTGGCGGTGCCCCCCTGCTTCAGCAACGACGAGCGGTTTTTCAGGCATATACAGCCTGTCAAGAGGCATTTGCTCACCTGGAAGGGCGACGGCAATCAGAGCAAATGCGCTTGCAAAAGTTAGACTTACTGGAATTTCAACTCAAAGAACTGAGTGCCGCTAAACTCGAAGAACCCGATGAATTAGAACATCTCGACCAAGAACGTCAGCGCCTCAGTCATGTGGTAGAACTGCAAAAGCAAAGCTATCAGGTATATCAGGCTCTATATCAAAATGATGGCGAGGCGGATGCGGCGGCGGACATTCTGGGTGAAGCAGAAGCGACTCTCATCGATATGGTGAACTACGATGTGCAGCTGCAACCGATCTTAGATATGGTAAGCGCTGCTTTGGCTCAGGTGGAGGAAGCGGGACGACAAATTAATGCCTACGGTGAAGGTTTGGAAGCCGATCCGCAGCGCTTGGAAACGGTGGAACAGCGCATCCGAGACCTGAAGCAAATTTGCCGCAAGTATGGCCCGAATCTGGCAGAGGCGATCGCATATACCGAGCGCATCCAAACTGAGTTAGAAGAACTGCAAGGCGGCGGTCAGTCGATCGAAGTGTTAGAGCAAATATATCAAGAGCGAAAAGCCATTCTTGTGGAAGCTTGTGCCGATCTGACACAATTGCGTCGCAGCGCCGCTGGTGAACTGGAAGCACGCTTGGTATCGGGACTGAAACCTCTAGCAATGGAAAAAGTGCAGTTTAAAGTCGAGATCGCTCCGAGTCCCCCTACGGCTGCCGGTGCTGACAAGATTACCTTTTTGTTCAGTCCCAATCCAGGCGAGCCTTTACATCCTTTGACAGAAACTGCCTCTGGGGGAGAAATGAGTCGTTTTTTACTGGCTCTCAAGTCATGTTTCACTCAGGTAGATTCTGTGGGAACACTAATATTTGATGAGATTGATGTAGGGGTTTCCGGTAGAGTGGCGGCGGCGATCGCTCAAAAACTCCATCAACTATCCGTACATCATCAAGTCCTTTGCGTGACCCACCAACCCCTGATTGCTGCTATGGCCGATCGTCACTTCCGAGTCCATAAACAAGTCATCGATACTCAAGACTCACAAATCCCCGATCGCCATCTATCCAACGCTCAGAACTCAGATGTTCGCACTGTGGTGAGGGTGTCTTCCCTGGATAACCATCTCACTCGCAGCGAAGAACTGGCTCAGCTTGCTGGCGGACACTTTGCCACTGAAGAGATCTCCTTCGCCTTCGGCGAATCCCTGCTCGCACAAGCTGCTTCTCGCCGTCAAAGGCAGCAATTGCCACCCAGTTCTCAGTCTGAATCTCTGCCAGATTCCGATTCGCAAACTGAATCTGCGATCGACAGAACTTTAAATAATCCTTAACATTGCGACCGAAGTACGGGTTATAGAGTATTGGTTAGGGCGTCGGCCAGAAGAGGGAAGGAATTCTAAACTGTTTATGCAAAGCTCATGGTTTGCGGAAATCCTACAAATGCAATTGCGGCTCTTGGTTTGGCTTAAAAATATTGTCAACCCACCAGACAAGTACAAAATTTGGTAATCATAGCCACAGATATTCGGTGCTGCGATGTGAAAATTAGCAATGATAATCTTAAAAAATTAGGTAGCCTTCGCTACACCCATTTATTCTATGCTTAAACCCAAGTAGCAGAGTAAACTTATCTGTAAATTAAGCTTGTAGGGTTTTCACATACTCAATCTGTAACTCCAATACTTTATAAAGAACTATGATCGCATCGCGTTTGCATCTGCCATCTGTTGCACAGACTGCCATTGTGATAGATGTAGTCCCCTACATTAAAACTCAGTCCGTGCATAAAATGGCACAGGTTCATCCTTCTGAAGCCACTGTAGTTGACGCAGTTCGACCAACAGAAGCTCAACTTGTGTCAGAAATAACACAACCTCATACTCCCGAATCCACTGTCATTGATAAGGTTGCAGAAGAGGAACTTCAACCCGTACAGGAAGAATCCCAGGCGGAAGAGCTGGAGGATTTCTGGGCAAGTCCAACTGATAATACAGAGAAAAACGGAGACAAGGAGAAGAAAGCAGACTTTTCTTTCCAAACAACAACGAGCAACAGCACCCATGATGATGAGACTCCGACGATCGATGTAGCCTCAAAAGTGGAATATGAGTCGGTGCAGCAAGTATCCTTAACTGACGATCGCGAGACTCGGACGATCGATGTCGTCCCGCAAGTGCAAGCGAAACCACAGCATCAAAAAGCACAACAGCATACTGGGGAGGCGAAAACGATCGATGTAGTTCCGCAAGTGGAAGCAAAACCACGTCATCAAAAAGTACAACAGCAGACTCATGAAGCGCGGACGATCGATGTCGTCTCGCAAGTGGAACACAAGCCACAGCATCAAAAAGTACAACAGCAGACTCACGAAGCGCGGACGATCGATGTCGTCCCGCAAGTGGAACACAAGCCACAGCATCAAAAAGTACAAGTACATAACGATGAACCTCGGACGATCGACGTTATCCCGCAAGCGGAACACAAGGCAAAGTATCAAAAAGCACAAGTGGAGAGTTATAATGGCAGGACGATCGACCTGGCCCCAACAGAGGAAAGAGAGCCAGCCGATCGAAAAAACCAATCCAACTCTTATGAGTCGAGTCCTGGTAGTTCGTTGGCTAGAAGGGGAGATTCTTTTGCAGGATTTCTCGCTCCCCTAAATAAAGATTCTTTCAAAGAAGTAGTTACCGGCGTTGAAGACAAACTGCGGGTAGTGAATCAAACCCTGACCATGCTGACCAACAGCGAGGGTTTTGATGCGATTCTGCAAGATATGTTGAATGCGATTACCCTGAAAACTGGGGAATTACTGAACGCCGATCGAACAACAATTTACTTATTGGACGAAGAAAAGAACGAACTGTGGTCAATTGTGGCCAAAAATGAAGATGGTCGCCCTCTAGAAATTCGCTTTCCGGCGACGCAAGGAATCGCAGGCGAGGCAGCTACATTCCACAAAGTTATCAATATTCCCTACGATTTCTATAACGATCCGCGCTCTGCATTTGCCAAACAAACAGACAAAAAAACAGGCTACCGCACGTATACAATGTTGGTACTGCCTTTGTTGAACGAAGCAGGAGAATTAGTCTCCGTTGTGCAATTAATCAATAAGTTAAAAACTCCCAACAATCCGAGCATATCGTTAGCCGAGCGCATCGATCTCAACGGCTTTACAGATGAAGACGAAAGAGTTTTTGAAGAATTTGCACCGTCAATTCGTTTAATTCTAGAAAGTTCCCGCTCTTTCTATATGGCTACTCAGAAACAGCGGGCAGCTGATGCGCTGATCAAAGCCAACCAAGCTCTAAGTCAGAGCAGCCTGGACTTGGAAGACACCCTCAAACGGGTGATGGACGAAGCGAAGAAGCTGATGAATGCCGATCGCAGTACCCTTTGGCTCATCGATCACGATCGCAATCAATTGTGGACAAAAATTCCCATCCAAGGTGAATTAAAAGAAATCCGCATTCCCAGAACGGCAGGTTTCGCTGGTATGGTTGCGGAAACCCGCGAACCGCTGATGATACCTTTCGATTTGTATAACGATCCGCGTTCGGAGACTTCCAAACAAACCGACCAAAAGTCGGGTTATCGCACTTGCAGTATGTTGTGTATGCCCGTGTTTAATGCCAATAACGAGTTGATTGGTGTGACGCAATTAATCAACAAGAAAAAACAGGGGGATTGGCCGGACTACGACGCGACTAAATGGCCGGAAGCACCGGAATGCTGGAAGGCTAGTTTTAATCGCACCGACCAAGAATTTATGCAGGTGTTTAATATTCAAGCTGGCGTTGCTTTGCAAAATGCCAAACTGTTTGCCACAATTAAGCAACAGGAACAAATGCAGCGAGATATTCTCCGCAGCTTGACTAACGGTGTAATTTCCACAGATAAAACGGGTAATATTATCGCTGCCAATGAAAGCGCGAAACGATTGCTAGGGTTTAGCGAAGAAGAAAAAGTTGAGGGCAAACCAGTTCAAGAGTTGGTGCAAATTAAAGACAAAGAGGAACAAGACGATCGGAAATTCGCTCGCTGGTTTGAAATGGCTTTGACGCCTGCGGATGATAAAAAGCGCCACCAATATTACCCGGATCAAATATTAGAGAGCCTTGATGGCGAACAGCACAGCGTCAATCTGTCAATTAATACGATCGCCGATGGCAGCGATCCTACTAAAATAGGCGGCGCTTTGGTCGTAATGGACGACATCAGCGATGAAAAACGCCTCAAGAGTACGATGTATCGCTATATGACTCAGGAAGTCGCCGAACAGCTGCTGGCAAGCGGCGATAATTTCAAGATGGGAGGCGATCGCAAAGAAGTTACCGTCCTGTTCTCAGATATTCGCAGCTACACCACCTTGACCGAAAGTATGGAAGCGGAAGAAGTGGTGCAAATGCTCAACGAATATTTCGAGTCAATGGTCGATGCTGTCTTCCGTTACAAAGGTACCCTAGACAAATACATTGGCGATGCGATCATGGCTGTCTTTGGTGCATTTGTCCCATTGGCAGATCATGCCTGGATGGGAGTGCAAACAGCCGTAGAAATGCGCCATCGCTTGGCAGAATTCAATGCGAAACGCCGCGAACATAACCAGAAAGAAATTAAGATTGGTATTGGTATCAATTCCGACGTTGTGATTAGCGGTAATATCGGTTCTTCTCAACGTATGGAACTGACTTCCATCGGAGATGGCGTCAACCTGGGTTCGCGTTTGGAAGGTGCTAGCAAACAATATGGTTGCGATATTGTGATCAGCCAAAATACTTACGAACCTTGTGCCGATCGCATCTGGCACCGGGAACTTGACTTCATTCGCGTTAAAGGCAAAAACGAACCGGTGAGGATCTACGAACTGGTAGGTTTGCGTCACGAACCGATTTCCGACCAAAAGCTGAAATTGATCGATATTTACCACGAAGGACGAAACTATTACCTGAATAAGGAGTTTCGCAAAGCGATGAATGAGTTCGCCATCATTCTGGAAGATATGAGTATCCCCGACAAAGCAGCTTCGCTATATCTGAAGCGCTGTCAGCACTGGCTGGACAACCCGGAATCTGTAGAAACAGAATGGGATGATGGAGTTTGGACTCTGACAGAAAAATAGGCTTTGGTAATTTCAGATTTCTGATTGCAGATTTCAAATTTAAAAATACAATTTGAAATCTGCAATCTAAAATTTAAAATTTCCTTCCCGATTTCAAACTAGCGCCAGAGATGGTTCTCTGTCATCTTCCTGCCAGTTGGCGTTACCATCGTCAGTGCAGGCAAGATGTGCGATCGCCCTATCTAAAATATCAAACCCCTGTTCGAGAGTTTCGATTACCGATAATTGACCCCGCAATTCACCAGCACCTGCAAAACCTTTCGCGTACCAAGTCATGTGCTTGCGTGCTTGTCTAATTCCCGGTTCTCCCTTGTATTCCCACAACATTTGCAAATGGTCTTTCGCACATTCCAGCCGTTGAATTGGTGTTGGCGGTTCCTTCTCTTTCCCCGTTTTCAAGAAATAGTCAACTTCTCCCACTAAGAAAGGATAACCCAACGTTCCTCGCGAACACATCACCCCATCAGCACCAGTTTCTTCTAAGCAACGTACCGCAGCTTCCACAGAAAAAATATCGCCATTGGCAATCACGGGAATAGAAAGAATTTCTTTCACTTTACGAATCCATTCCCATCTGGCATTGCCATTATAACCTTGAGCGCGAGTGCGACCGTGAACGGTAATCATTTTCGCGCCAGCATCTTCCATCCGCTTGGCAAAATCGAGAATAGTTATTTCTTTATCCGACCAACCGATGCGAGTTTTTACGGTGACTGGAACATCCACCGCTTTGACTACTTCCCTCACAATTGCCTCAGCTACTTCCGGTTGTCGCAATAAAGAAGAACCGCCACCATTTTTAGTAATTTTATTGACGGGACAACCCATATTGATATCAATTGTATCTGCGCCTTCTGCCACTGCTTTAATAGCAGCTTCAGCCAAAAAATCCGGACGACAGTCAAACAGTTGAATGCTAATCGGTCGTTCGTTCGGGTCTACCTCCATAATTTTGGGCAACTGTTTGACGTAATGCAGTCCCGTCGCATTCACCATTTCCGTGTACATCATCGACTCTGGCGCGTAGCGACGCACTAGGCGACGGAATACCAAGTCGGTGACGCCAGAGAGAGGTGATTGCAGCACCCGGCTATTTACTTCAAACTTGTCTATTTTCAGAGGAGTGGAGAGTCTGGCTTGCAGACTGGGAGATAGAGATAGCATATCGACTGGAAGGCGATCGAGCTTTTCTATTGTAGATTATTCTTAGGTACTTTGTTGCGCTTCAGCGCTCTTTAAGATAGCGCTAAAGCGCAACAACATAGTTTTTTATTCTGGTAATTCGCCAAATCTTTCCCGATATCGAGCGAGTAATTCTTCTGCGGTCAGATAGCGATTACCTCGCTCATCAAACCAATACAATACCTCAAGTTGCGATCCCCCATCATTATACCTACCTCTGCCAATTCCCAAACCTACTTCCGGCATCCAAAAAGGCTCGCCAATTTGCTGTTCGTACTCGCCATTAACTAAACGATAAACTTCAAAAGGTTGATGTTGGTCACGTCGCCAATAGTAAGGATTATAAACCACATAATACAATACACCTAACTTTGCATAAATATCCATCTTTTTATCGTATTCGCCGCCGTAAGTTTGCGAGACTATTTCTAGGGCAAAAATCGGGGGAATATTGTTTTCTTCCCAAACCACATAACTGACGCGCAAAGCATCGCCTTTAAACCGTTCTACTCCTAAACTCAAGAAGCCGTCAGGAACAACGGGTACGAGAGGACTAACTCCCGTCGTGTGATAGATTGCCATATCCACGCCAAAAAACCAATCATTGCGCTGGTTCCAGTAGAATTTGAGCAAGAATAAAAGTAAATTGGGAATAAAGTTTTGATTTTCGTTATCCACAGGCGTATCGTCGGAATTAGGGAGTTCAGCACCAGTTGGTAAGCGAATTTCGCGATCGAACTGTACCATAATAGGCTGGCCGATAATTGATTAATTAATTGTATCACTGAGAAACCGGGTGTTGCCAGACAAAGGAGAAGAGAGCAAAATCGCGAGCTTATACAGTATAGACCATCGCGCGATCGCGTCCCTGATTCTTGGCTACATAAAGCGCCTTATCTGCATTAGCAATTAAATTTTCTGGGTAGGTTTCTGCGGTTGGAATTAAACTGGCTATTCCCAAACTTAATGTAAGATATTGGCTGACTTCAGAATTAGCGTGTGGAATAGCGAGAGATGCGATCGTTTTTCGCATCGACTCGGCAACTGTTAATGCTCCTTCTGTATTAGTATTAGGCAAAATTGCGATAAACTCTTCGCCACCGTAACGAGCAACTAAATCTATGGAACGTTGGGTAACTTTCGCAATATTTTGCGCGACCAGCATCAAACAATCATCTCCCTCTTGATGTCCGTAGCTATCGTTATAGAGTTTAAAATAATCGATATCAATAATAATTATAGCCAGAGGTTTTTGTTCTTCTTGGTGTATTTGCCACTCTTTAGCAAAATAGTTATCAAAGCAACGTCGGTTGGCAATTTTGGTGAGAGTATCTATGTTGCTTAATTCTTCCAGTTTTGAATTAGCCTGCTCTAAAGCATGATTAATTTGAATCAGCTTTTCAGCTTGAGAGCAAGATTGTTCTAATAATTCTGAATGCTTTAATGCGACACTAAATTGGGCAGCTAACTGTTGTACAAACTGAATTTCAACCGCTGTCCAAGAACGCGGAGAGCTACATTGATAAACGCACAGAAGTCCCCAGAGATGGTTTCCTTCGAGCAGTGGGACTGTAATTTGAGCTTTGATTTGAAATTGATCTAGTAGTTTAAAATAGCATTCTTTGAGTTCGGCTTGATAAATATTTGGGATAACCTGAACGCGCCCTTCTTGATAGAGAATTGCATATTTATCGCCAAAACAATGATCCTGGATATTGACAGCAATGGCGGAGTCATACATTGGCAAGACATTTTCTGCAATAAATTTTCCATTGCCAAAATTAGATTCAGGATCGAATTTAAAGATGCCAACTCGATCCACCTCAAGAACTTTGCGAATTTCCCGAACAGTTGTCTTGAACAAACTCTCCATATTCAGAGATTCGCGAATTTGGGCAACCAAATCAAATAAAATTTTCTGCCTTTGATAGGCTTGATTTAATGCTGTTACTTTTTGCTCAGCTTGAATCAAAAGTTGTGCTTGTTGAACAGCAAAACCCAATTGTGAGGCAACTTTTCCTAAAAACTGAATATCTGATTTTTTCCAATCATAAGGCTTTGAATGCTGATAGGCTGAAAGGACTCCCCACAATTGTTTGCCGATAAAAATTGGTGCAGTGGCGTAGGCTCGAATCTGAAATTGCTCTAAAATTTCGAGATGACAAGGGGATAAACCTGCCGTATAAATATCTGAAACACTTAAAATTTCGTTGTTGCGATATCGCCCACCTTTATTCTCTTGAAGATAAGAATCATTCCAGACAGTATTCTTTTCCATAATCTTGATATCATCAACTTCTGGCTCGACAAACTCAAAGTCACTGACAAATTCTCCTCCCCAATTTTCATAAAAACGATAAACTGCTATTCGCTCTACCCGGAGTAGTTTACAGGTTTCCTTAGTGGTTGTCCGAAAGATGGTTTCCAGATCCAGAGAAGCACGGATTTTACTGATGACTCGATATAAAGCTCTTTCTTGCGCTTCTTTTTTTTGCAGTTCAAACTCTTGTCGAGCGACTTGGGCTTCTAATTGACTGATTGTAGGCAATTTTAAAATGCTGCAAGCCGAATCCACAGTTTTTTTAGCAAAAATTCGCCAAATGGACTCGGACTTCTTAGAGGACATAATATTTTCAATCTCCTATTCTGAAAGCTACATGATGCTCGATCAATAATTTACCAGGAAACCAGCCTAAAATTATAACGGCTGCTTAGAGCGCTCCCCATAAATTTTTACCAGCTTATCCCCTGGATTAACCAGTAAAATTATCTCACAAAAAGGCACATTGGGACTATGCTAATGCCGATAAACAAGGTCAACAGTAGTTTATAGTTACTTTAAAAAAAGTGTAATTTCACCAAATTGTTGGCTTAATTGTCGCGGCACTATTGCAAGTGAATTGAGAAATTTCCCAAGGCCATTTGTCGTTCGATCGCCAACGGACGCGCTCACCGAAAATATTCCAGATTTCTACGTTAATTTTTCCGTTGCCCCACACTCTTGGTAAATATGCTTCCGCTCACCTCCTTGCCACGACACTGATGGCATAGATGCACAGATTAATTCCTCTTTCATCCCTGCATCCGCGTTCAAATCCGCGTTGTGTTCCCCACATTTTCCCATCCAGACGGCAAACACGACTAATTGATTACAGTTCGCCCTAAACCCCAAGTCGGTGGATGTGCCTACTATTAGTTCTAGTGACAGCGATCGACTGATGTAAAGCGATCGCAGCTGCACAACCTCTCCTGAAGGCTAACCGTCCCCCCAAGGTACGGGAAACCCCCCTTCAAGAGAAGGCACTCTTGCGATCGATATAGAGATTTGGCAATTAAACTCAAAAAGCCGTCAGGACGGGTACGAGAGGACTAACTAAAACGATCGATTAATGATTAATAAATCTTATCTAATATTTCCAGCTTAATTTAGGCTATATTTATTATCATTATTCATTTGCAGCCTAATTACACCTCCTATTAAACATAAAATATATATATATATATATATAAAGTATTGATCGGAAAAGTAAACTCTGCAATATTGATTGGATACACATTAAGAGAAGCAAAATGCTTACAACATCTTTAACAATTCTTAAATTTAAACGAGCAGGGTAAAGTCTTTCCTACTCTTAGAAAATCTGCTTCAGATTATCAAGAATATACAGGGATGCCCCTACCAATAAGCCAGGACTTAAGTTCCCTGTGAGTCTGATTGATTATCATGTAAATAAACGATACTAAAAAAACACAACCATACTCAAAAACTAATGATGTTTTACACAAAGACTTGGCAAAGCATATTAATTATTACAGGTATGGCAGTTTGTGCCTCCTCCATCTATACCTGTAATGTTCAGGCTCAATCTTTGATTGAGAAAGAGAATCTATTAATAGCCCAAAATCTAGGGGGAATAGCCCGAAAAATACCCCTAGAAGAAATAGCACTTCCAGCGATGTCTTCAGCAAAGACGGCGACAAATGCTGAATTTAACCAAGCCCTAATTGAACTGAAGTCAGATGGTTCGTTAATATACATACTCAGAGGGAAAAACCAACAAGGCTTTGAAGTTGAAGTACAAGTTACTCCCAGTGGCACTGTTATTCAAGTTGACGAGCAAATAGATTTCAGTGCAGTTCCTGAAATTGCCGTAAAAGCTTTCAAACGATGGGCACCAAATGACCAACTTATCAGCACTTGGCGGAGTACCCGTCTTGGGGAAGTTTTCTATCGATTTACCATTCAGGATTTTTGGTTAGAAATTGCTACTGATGGCAGTAAAATCATCATTTACCAAAAAAAAGTTCGGTATTAGTAAATCAAAAACCAGTTGCCCGCAGAATATAATTCTGCGGCTACACAAACCAATTCGACAAGACAAGGACTAATGGAAAATCAAGAATTTGGCTTACGTATCAACCTTACTTAATAAAGATACTCATGCAGAAATTTATCATCGGGGAATGGCAAAAAATTTTCACTGCCACATTAACGATAACAACAATTTGTTTCAGCACTAATGCTGCTTGGGCGCAATTACTCAGGGGGGCTGGTGATTCTTTTGCTGAACCTCTTTATCAGCGTTATAGCAGAGAATACGAACAACAAACAGGAGAAAAGTTCAAATACACTATTATTGGTAGTGGTGGTGGGATTCGGTTATTTATCAAAAAGTCGATCGACTTTGCCGCTAGTAGTTTAATTCCTACTCCCATTGAGCAAAATCAGATGGAAGATGGTTTGCTAATGGTGCCCACGGGTGGAGGTGCATTAGCCATTGTTTATAACCTGCAAAATGTGACAAGCGAGGTCAAATTATCCCGTGATAAACTGGTAAAAATATTTACAGGTCAAATTACCAATTGGCAACAACTTAATACAAAGTTTCCCAATCAAAAAATCCAAGTGGTAGTTTGTGCTGACAATTGCGGTACTAGCTTTATTCTCACTAAATACTTAAACAAAATTACGGCGGGAAAAGTCCCAGCCAGTAGAAACCCTAATTGGGGATTTAAGGTATTTTCTGCCTTGACTGAAGATGGTCAAATAGCGGGAGAAATAGGTAGAATTAATGGTGCGATTGGCTATGTCCAAAGCAACTTTGCTCAGACGAACAATCTTTCTATTGCCAGTATTGAAAATCAGACTGGTCGTTACGTTAAACCCACTCTAGCAGAAACCGAGAAAGCCCTAGCGAATGTCAAGTTTAATGATGATTTAACCACTGAAGATATCAAAGATCCAGAAGAGGGTTATCCTTTGGTGAGTTTAACTTGGCTGCTAGTTTATAAAAAGTATCTCAACGAAGATACACTGAAAGCAACTAAAAACTTATTGCTCTGGATTTTAACTAAGGGTCAAACATTTAATGAGGAGTTAGAGTACACAAAAATTCCCGAAAATGTCTCCCAAAAAGCGATAGAAGCTGTCAATAATGAATTGAAACTTCGACCTTATTAAAGTTGCAGAAATTGTGATGCACTCGCTGTGCATACTCAAAGCGGTTGTAGTTGTGAAATTAACCAGTCAAAAAATTATGAAAAACTTGAATGTGTCATTTCCTATCACCTCAGTAATACTGAGTTGGAATTTACTAATTTTATCTCCAGTCCTCGCCCAAGTAAATTTCAACTCAAATCCTGTTGGGTCAGAATCTTTAAGTAATTCAAATGTAATTTACACGCCTTTAGTTGACCAACTATCCTCTCAGAATGAATTCCCTTTAGTAAGTTCTAATTCAGAACCTAAAGTTTCACAAACTCCTGTTCAGCAAATCGAAAGACTATATAGCAGTTCTCCTCCTAACTTGGGCGAAAACATCACCAATGTCCATCAGTTGGAAGATGTTACTTCTGACGATTGGGCTTACGAAGCATTACGTAATTTAGTAGAAAAATATCGCTGTATTAGTGCTTTCCCTGGGAGAAATTTTCGGGGCAATCGAGCTATGACACGTTATGAATTTGCGGTTGGCTTAAATACTTGCCTACAGAGTATTAGACGTTCAATAGAAAGTTTAAATAATAAATTTCCTCAGCAAGAAGATTTGGTCGTTATCGAAAGATTGCAAGCAGAATTTGCTACAGAACTTCAAAATATTACGGCCAAAATAGACAAGGTGTCACAGCGAGTAAATTTTCTCCAAGAGCATCAGTTTAGTCCTACTACAGTTTTACGGGGTATAGGGCTGTGGGATGTAACTACTGCTTTTGGTGACAAAAAAGCAGTTTCTCCAGAAAGTCACTCTGACGAAGAATTAAAGGAAAATTTAACTCTATCAGCAGCAACAATACTTATTTTTGATACGAGTTTTACTGGTAAAGATAGGCTACGAACTCAAGTGGTAGCAGGGAATATTAACAGTTTGGGTAGTAATGTAACTGGCACAGAAATGACTCTTTTGGTCGGGGGAATAAATACTAATAATAATGTGCGGTTAGGGTCATTATTTTATCAATTTCCTATAGGGAAGCGCGGGATAATATCTATTGCTCCTGTTGCGGACTTTCCCACTCGCATTTTTCCGGTTTTTAATCCTGTTAGCGCGATATCAAATTTTGGTGCAGTAAGTCCTATTTACTCTTTTGCTTTTGGTAGTGGTGGAATAATTTATTATAATTTAACTGACAACCTAGCTGCTGGTATCACTTATTTAACCACTTCTGCTAGCAAAGTGAAAGAGGGGCTGTTTAATGGTCAATATACCGTCTTGACTCAAGTAAGCTATACTCCATCCGAGCAAATTGGGGTTGCTTTTACTTACGGCCATTATTATGCTCCGGAACCAGGTGCAACTATTAACATAACTGGGAGTAAGGGCAGCACATTCGCTCAATTACCTTTTGGTGAAAGTACGGCGACTTCCTCCGATGCTTTTGGCTTACAATTTACTTACAAACTCAGTAGTAAATTAATATTAGGTGGTTGGCTTAGTTACTTTAATGCTAAAGCTGAGGGTTCTCCCAGCGTTAGTGGTTTAAATGGTTATGCGGGTTCTCAAGCGGATATTTGGAGTTGGGCATTTACCGCTTTTTTATCAGATTTAGGGAAAGCAGGCAGTCAATTAAATTTTGTTTTTGGTATGCCACCAAAAGTGATAAATAATGATATTTTTGAACGTGAAGATCGGGATACTTCTTTACATTTTGAGTTATCTTATAGCTACCCGGTAAATGATAGAATTTCTATCACTCCGGGATTTTTTGTAATTACGAATCCAGAGCATAATGCAGAAAACTCTCCGATTTGGATGGGATTGCTCCGAACCACGTTTATATTTTAGTGATGTGCAGGGGCGAAGTATTTGGAGGAAAAATATAGGGTTTTGAGCGATCGATTGTTGCCGAAATACTTCGCCCCTACTCAGATCGGGCACTAAGGCCAGAAACCGGCTTTTTTACAGTTAAACCAAGCTCAAAGTGTCAACTTTTCGTACAAAAACCTGATTTCCGATCTGCCAAAACTCCCATTCAGACGGCAAACACGACTAATTGATTACGGTTCGCCCTAAACCCCAAGTCGGTGGATGTGCCTACTATTAGTTCTAGTGACAGCGATCGACTGATGTAAAGCGATGACAGCTGCACAACCTCTCCTGAAGGCTAACCGTCCCCCCAAGGTACGGGAAACCCCCCTTCAAGAGAAGGCACTCTCGCGATCAGTATAGAGATTAGTCTTTCTTTGAATCACAGTATTGAAGCTGGAAAGCGCTGCTCGATCGACTCGGCGATCTCAGTTTGGACTCCTACACTCCCCCTGGATTCGGCTGATAAATCGAGATGGAAAAATTTTGTAGTTAATGGAACCGGAAAGCTCTTATGGCAAAAGTAGTTGGAATTGACTTAGGTACGACTAACTCCTGTGTGGCTGTAATGGAAGGTGGCAAACCCACAGTAATTGCCAACGCAGAGGGTTTTCGGACTACACCTTCCGTCGTAGCCTACGCGAAAAATGGCGA
This sequence comes from Aerosakkonema funiforme FACHB-1375, assembly GCF_014696265.1. Classification (GTDB taxonomy): domain Bacteria; phylum Cyanobacteriota; class Cyanobacteriia; order Cyanobacteriales; family Aerosakkonemataceae; genus Aerosakkonema; species Aerosakkonema funiforme_A. The sequence continues at coordinate 15,281 of NZ_JACJPW010000058.1, forward strand.
TCGCCTCGTCGGTCAAATCGCCAAGCGCCAATCGGTAATGAACCCGGAAAATACGTTCTACTCCGTCAAGCGCTTTATCGGTCGTCGCTTTGAGGAAGTTACCCACGAAGCTACCGAAGTATCTTATAAAGTGTTGCGCGACGGTAACGGCAACGTTAAACTCGACTGTCCCGCACAAGGCAAACAATTCGCTCCTGAAGAAATTTCCGCGCAAGTTCTGCGTAAGCTGGTAGACGATGCCAGCAAATACTTGGGCGAAACGATTACCCAAGCAGTAATCACCGTTCCCGCTTACTTCAACGACTCTCAGCGTCAAGCTACGAAAGACGCGGGTAAGATTGCCGGTGTTGAAGTGCTGCGGATTATCAACGAACCTACCGCTGCTTCTCTGGCTTACGGTCTGGACAAAAAGAGCAACGAAACCATCCTAGTATTTGACTTGGGTGGCGGTACGTTCGACGTATCTATCCTGGAAGTTGGCGACGGCGTGTTTGAAGTGCTGGCAACTTCTGGCGATACTCACCTGGGTGGTGATGACTTCGACAAGAAAATCGTTGACTTCTTGGCAGAACAATTCAAGAAAGATGAAGGAATTGAACTGCGGAAAGACAAACAAGCACTGCAACGTCTGACGGAAGCTGCTGAAAAGGCGAAGATTGAATTGTCTAGCGTTACGCAAGCAGAAATCAACCTGCCTTTCATCACCGCAACTCAGGAAGGGCCGAAACACCTGGATGTAACGCTGACGCGGGCTAAGTTTGAAGAACTCTGTTCGGATTTGATCGATCGTTGCCGCATTCCGGTGGAAAATGCGATCCGCGATGCCAAAATCGACAAATCTGCGATCGATGAAGTAGTGTTGGTAGGTGGTTCTACCCGGATTCCCGCCGTGCAAGAGTTGGTGCGCCGCACGATGGGTAAAGAACCCAACCAAAGCGTTAACCCCGACGAAGTAGTAGCAGTTGGTGCGGCAATTCAAGCTGGCGTTCTCGCTGGTGAAGTGAAAGACATCCTGCTGCTTGACGTGACGCCGCTGTCTCTGGGTGTAGAAACCTTGGGCGGTGTGATGACCAAGATTATCCCTCGCAACACCACCATTCCTACCAAGAAGTCGGAAGTTTTCTCGACTGCTGTTGACGGTCAAACGAATGTGGAAATCCACATTCTGCAAGGTGAGCGGGAAATGTCCAACGATAATAAGAGTTTGGGTACTTTCCGCTTAGATGGAATTCCGCCAGCTCCTCGTGGCGTACCTCAAATTGAAGTGACTTTCGATATCGACGCTAACGGTATTCTCAACGTCACGGCTAAGGATAAGGGTACTGGTAAAGCTCAATCTATCAGCATCACCGGTGCTTCGACTCTGCCGAAAGATGAAGTTGAGCGGATGGTTAAGCAAGCCGAACAAAATGCGTCTGCTGATAAGGAACGTCGCGAAAAGATCGATCGCAAAAACCAAGCCGACTCTTTGGCATACCAAGCTGAAAAACAACTCAGCGATTTGGGTGACAAGGTTCCCGCTGCTGACAAGACCAAGTTGGAAGGCTTGATCAAAGACCTCAAGGATGCTGTTGCTAAGGAAGATGATGAGCGCATCAAGACTTTGATGCCGGAAGTGCAACAAACTCTGTTCAGCATCGGTAGCAGTATCTATCAACAAGCTGGCGGCGCTGCTCCTGGTGACCCTGGCGATCCCGGCGCTGGCCCTGGTGGCCCTACCGGCGGCTCTTCTGGCGGCGGTGATGATGTCATTGACGCTGAATTCTCTGAAACTAAGTAGTCATCAGTCATTGGCTTTTGATAAGTAATTGTTGTTGAGAATACCCCGCCAAGCTTGCGCTGTGGCGGGGTATTTTTGTTTCATAGAAGGCTGCTTTTTGACAGAGTTGTTATAATCCCCTTTATGGCAATCGGCTGTAGAGAGGTTTCATGAAACGTCTCTACAATAGAGATTTCCTCTCAAAGAATCTCTCTCGGCAGGCAGGATGCCTACCCCACAAGAATTTTTGGAGATATCCAATGTTTGGGTATAAGACGATCTAAACACCTAACCAACGATACCAAGCATCTAAGCCCGTTCCGGTTGTGGCAGATACTTGAAATACTTGTAGGTGGGGATTAACTTGACGTGCATATTCAATGCAGCGATCGACATTAAATTGCACGTAAGGTAATAGATCGATTTTATTGATAATCATCACCTGACTGGCACGAAACATATATGGATATTTAATTGGTTTATCCTCTCCTTCTGTGACTGACAAAATCGCAACTTTGGCAGTTTCTCCTAAATCAAATAAAGCCGGACAAACCAAATTTCCCACATTTTCAATCATCACAATTGAATTCAGAGGAGGATTGAGTTCTTGCAATCCTCGTTCTACCATATTTGCATCCAGATGGCAACCCGTACCCGTATTAATTTGGATGACAGGACAACCTGTAGCTTTAATGCGATCGGCATCATTAGTAGTAGCTTGATCGCCTTCAATTACACTAATTCCAACTTTGTCTTTTAAATCTTCAATCGTTCTCGCCAACAACGTTGTTTTTCCCGAACCCGGAGAACTAACTAAGTTAAGTGCTAAGATATTTCGACCTTTAAACCAACCGCGATTTTGGGCTGCCAACAAATCATTTTTGGCTAAAATATTTTGTTCTAAACTAACTGTTGTGCCGTGCATTTTAGCGTGTAATTGGGCATTTTCAGTGGCAACAGAATGGGTATGAGGATGTTCGTGATGATGTTCGTGAGAATGTTCGTGGTGATGGGAATGGGAAACAACCGTACCGTCAGCTAAAACATGAGTATGTTCTCCGGTTTGGGGATTGGTAACAGTTACGTTAGCATCATCAGAACAGCCGCAAGTTACACACATAATTCTTCTAACTCCAATTCCTTAATTTTAAGTTCTTCACCTTGAAAAATTTCTAAATCGCTACTACCGCAAGAGGGACAAATACCGAATGGCATTTCTAAAGTAACCTCTGTTTGGCATTGACGACAACGGGCTAAACCGGGAATTTCAATAATTTCTAATTTTGCTCCTTCTAGCAATGTTTCCTGACAACAAACATCGAAACAAAAGCGGATCGAATCAGGTAAAATAGCGGTTAGTTGTCCGATTTCTAGAGATACTCGTTTTACCCTAGAACCAGATGCGTGTTCGGTGGCGATCGCAACAATATTTCGGGTAATTCCTAATTCGTGCATTCAACAAATCCTCGGCAATTGTTCGCCTACTAACATATCAACGATTCGTTCTGTACCAAATTCAGTTTTCAGCAATACCACCCCCGCAGGATTGGCAATAACTTCGCCAACAATCCGAGCATCTTTGCCAGCGGAATGCGATCGCATCGCCGCCAAAACCTCATCTGCTGAATCAGGCGGAACTACCACTACTAGCTTACCTTCATTTGCCAAATAAAGCGGATCGAATCCCAACAACTCACACATTCCAGCTACCTCTTTTCTAACCGGAATAGCTGACTCATGCAAACGAATTCCCACATTAGCACTTTGGGCAAACTCATTCAATACTGTAGCCAATCCGCCGCGAGTAGCATCCCGCATCGCCCGCACATTTGGACAAACTGAAACGATCGCATCAACTAACCCATTTAAAGGTTGACAATCGCTTTGAATATCAGTTTCCAAAGATAACTCTCCCCTCGCTACCAAAATAGCAGCACCATGATCCCCCAAAGAACCATTAACTAAAATAATATCCCCTGGTTGAATTTGGAAAGCAGCGGGAGAAACGCCCGTTTTAATCACACCAATACCAGTAGTATTGATAAATAACTTATCAGCAGAACCGCGAGGAACAACTTTAGTATCTCCCGTCACTATTTGCACGCCCACCGCCAAAGCAGCCGCTTTCATACTATCAACAACTCGACGAAGAATATCAATTTCTAAACCTTCCTCCAAAATCACACTACAACTCAGAAAAAGCGGTTTAGCCCCGCTAACACATAAGTCATTAACAGTACCATTAACTGCCAAACTACCGATATCACCACCAGGAAAAAACAAAGGAGTAACCACATAAGAATCAGTGGTAAACGCGAGGCAATCGCCCAACAACATTAAACTCCCTAAATCAATTCGCGCCTGATCCTCCAACAGCGACAGCGTAGGATTATCAAAACTACCCACAAAAACATCATCAATCAAATCGCGCATCGCACTACCACCACTACCATGCGCTAAAGTAACAGTGCGTTCCTGAAATTTTTTCTTACCTTGTCGCATTTTCCAACGAGAAATATCCATAAAAAACAACTAAATCTCCCCACCAAAAGACTGCATTAACATCTGTGTTTATCTGTGTTCATCTGTGGATATCTGTGGTAAAAAAACGTAAATCTCTCCACCAAAAGACTGCATTAACATCTGCGTTCATCTGCATACATCTGTGGTAAAAAAACGTAAATTTATCCACCCAAAAACTGCGCTAACATCTGTGTTCATCTGTGTTCATCTGTGGATATCTGTGGTTAAAAAAACCCAGATCTAATTAACCTTCACCTCTTCCCGCTCGATCGATAAACGCCCATATTTATAATAAGCAGCACAAGCCCCTTCCGAAGAAACCATACAAGCACCAAGGGGATGTTCGGGAACACAAGCAGTCCCAAAAACCTTACACTGCCAAGGTTTCATCACGCCTTTTAAAATCTCCCCACACTGACAAGCTTTGTGATCTGCAACTTGCTTACCTGGAAAAGTAAATTTCGCCTCCGCATCAAAACACGCATATTCCGAACGCATTTTCAACCCAGACAACGGAATATCACCCAATCCGCGCCACTCGAACATTTCTCTTACTTCAAATACCCGTTGCATCGCATCCAAAGCAACAGCATTACCCGCTGAATTCACCAAGCGGCTATATTGATTTTCCACCTCACAACGTTTTTCTGCTAATTGTTTAACTACCATCCAAATTGATTGCAAAATATCTAAAGGTTCAAACCCAGAAACGACGACAGGTTTGTGATATCTTTCGGCAATAATTCGATAAGGTTCTGTACCAATTACGGTGCTAACATGACCTGGGCCAACAAATCCATTTAATTGCAAATCGGGGTTAGCTAATAGTGCTTCTAATGCTGGTACAACTAAAACGTGATTGCAAAATAGGCTGAAATTTTGTATGCGATCGCTTTCTGCTTGCAGTGTTGTTAAAGCAGTGCTGGGTGCGGTGGTTTCAAAGCCGATCGCAAAAAATACTACCTCTTTATCGGAATTTTGTTTGGCAATTTGCAGCGCATCTAAAGGCGAATAAACCATGCGAATATCTGCACCATTTGCTTTCGCTTGCAGCAAGCTATATTTGGAACCGGGAACTCGCATCGCATCGCCAAAGGTTGTAAAAATAACATTGGGTTGTTGTGCGAGTGCGATCGCATCATCTAGCCTACCTCTTGGCATTATACAGACTGGACAGCCCGGGCCGTGAACGAGTTCGATCGTTTTTGGTAACAAATCTTCTAATCCATATTTAAAAATGGCATGGGTATGTCCGCCGCAAACTTCCATGATTTTAATGGGTTTGTCGGTGGCAATTTGTTGGCTGATTTGCCGAATCTGTTCGATTAATATTTGGGCTTTTTGGGGGTCGCGAAATTCGTTGATATATTTCATGGTTTTTTTTACCGCAGATGAAGGCAGATAAACGCAGATGAAGGCAGATAAACAGGTAGCTTTATGGTTGGGATTAAGACTTTAGTTGCTTATGGTTAATGATTCTTGAATTTCTGCTAGTTCTTCGAGTAATTTTAGGGTTTCGGCTGCTTCGTCTGGATCTATTCGTTGCATGGCGAAACCGACGTGGACTAATACCCAATCTCCTAAACAAGATTCGACGGGATGGGTATCATCGACGATGCAAGCGATATTAACTTGACGTTTTACGCCGCTAATATCAACGGTGGCGAGTTTGTTTTTGATGTCTGTGATTTCGATTATTTGACCGGGGATTCCTAAACACATTTTACGTTACCTATTGTAATTGGAAAATTTTTATTGTACGCACTTAACTAAAAGATTCTCGTCTTCTAAAAGCATCTCAATTACTTCACGGAGATTCTCTTGTAGTTCATCTAAAGTTTCTCCTTGGGAATGGGCTCCCGGAAATCCAGGGACATAACCTACATAGAGTTTTGTATCAAGATCTCGTTCAACAATTGCCGTAAAAGTCTTCATATTTCCCGTGTTCAATCAAAAGAAAAGTTTATTTTCATTTTATACCTTTTTGAATTGATTTTGCGGCGGCGATCGCAACTTGTCCTAAAGACAATCCACCATCATTAGCTGGCACTAAACTATGGGTTAAAACTGTTAAATCCATCACATTTAGTTGCTGGCTAACCTGTTCTAATAATACCTGATTTTGAAAGACACCTCCTGTTAAAGCAACCTGAGTAAAAGAGTGAGTTTCCTGCAACCTAACTACCATAGATGCGATCGCTTTTGCTAGTCCAAGATGAAATCTCGTCGCGATCGCACTCTGGCAAACCCCTGTTTGTAAATCTGTTAATAATGCTTGCCACATCGGACGGGGTTCTAAATAGAAAATCGGCGCAGAGATAATTTCAAAAGGATATCCTGTTTCCTCACTAATATTATCAACTAAAGCTTCTAATTCGATTGCTCCTTGTCCTTCATAACTAGCTAAATCTCGACAAATTCCTAAAGCAGCCGCTACCGCATCAAACAAGCGTCCAGCGGAAGAAGCTAACGGAGAATTAATTCCTTTTGCTAACATTTGATTTAAGAGCGATCGCGGTTGTCGGTCTAAAAAATTCACAATTTCTAATTCCCTATATCTTACCGCCAATTCATCCCAATTAAATCCGGCCATCAAGTGAGCGTAAGTATTCCGCCAAGGTTGATAAATTGCCTGTTCTCCTCCTAGCATAGCAACAGGTTTAAAAGTTGCCAATCTTTGGTAACTGCGATAGTCTGCTAATAGAAATTCGCCACCCCAAAGCGTGCTATCTTCACCATAGCCTAAACCATCTAACGCAATTCCCAAAATCGGTTTAGTTTCTAATTTTATCCCATTTTCGGCCATACAAGCGGCAATATGGGCGTGATGATGTTGAATCGAATAAATTCGCTCGACTCCCAATTCTTTACCTAATTTGGTAGAGAGATATTCGGGATGCAGATCGAGTGCGATCGCGTCTGGTTTATGTTCAAACAAATGCAAATACAGTTCCAATGTTTCGCGATAAGCCGTCAGCGCTGCTGCATTCTCTAAATCACCCAAATGTTGCGATAAAATTGCCTCTCCTTCCCGCAACAAACAAAAAGTATTTTTTAATTCACTCCCCATTGCTAAAATAGGAGGAGCTTGTTCAAATCCCGATGGCAGGCGGATTGGCGCGGGGGCATAACCGCGAGCGCGACGTAGGATTTGCAGTCGATTTCTTACTACTTTCACCACCGAATCATCAACTCGATTGACAATTTCTCGGTTATGTAGTAAAAAATAATCAGCGATTTGACTCAACTTGTCTTTTGCTACTTCATTAGTAATACATTGTGGTTCATCGGAAATGTTGCCACTGGTGAGAACGATCGGACGTTCCATGCGCCGCAAAATCAGATGGTGCAACGGTGTATAAGGCAACATGAAACCGAGAGATTTAATATTAGGGGCGACGGAAGCAGCAATAGGTTTTGAAATTTCTTCTCTGCTGTCTTTCAATCGTAATAGTACAATTGGAGCAGCCGCACTTTGTAACAGTTTTTTTTCTAACTCATCAATAAAACAATATTTATCGATAATTTCTAAATTCTTTGCCATCAAAGCAAATGGTTTATGATAGCGATGCTTGCGTTCTCTAAGTTTTTGTACTGCGGTTTCGTTGGTAGCATCACAAGCGAGATGAATCCCACCAATACCTTTAATCGCAATAATTTCTCCTCGTTGTAACAGGGTGCAAACTGCATCCACATCATCCAACATCGAGAACATATATGATACAATGGGTTTGCCATCTGCCCGTTCTAGCCAAGCTTTTGGGCCGCAAATATGACAGGCGACAGGTTGGGCGTGAAATCGGCGATTTGTTACATCTGCATATTCTTTCGTGCAATCCGAACACATAGTAAAATTAGCCATACTGGTGTTACGGCGATCGTAAGGAATAGCGCGAACGATGCTTAAACGAGGGCCGCAGTGAGTACAATTAGTGAAAGGATAGCGATACCAACGACTAAAAGGATCGAATATTTCGGCTTTACATTCAGGACAAGTTGCTGCATCGGGAGTAATGCTGGTTTTAACTTGATTGCTGATACTTTGAGTAATGGTAAAATCGGTGTAAGTTGGTGGATGAGAGAGAGGAGAACGTGCGATCGCTTCAATTTTTGCTAATGGCGGACATTCTTTTTGTAGTTTGTCAATAAAAGTTTCTACAGCTTCAGCAGTTCCCACAATTCGGATCAGTACGCCTTCGCCATCATTACATACTTCACCGCACAAACTGCCAAGTTTAGCAAGGCGATAAACTGTAGGACGAAATCCTACGCCTTGGACTGTACCGCGTACTCGAATTTCTTCAGCTATATTTAAATTTGGGTTGTTAATATCGGTTATCATTCTGTTAGAAGTTAGAATCTTATTTTTAGAAGAGGATAAGTTAAACTATTCCCAAATTTGGGATTTTTTACCACAGATGAACACAGATGAACACAGATGTAGACTCAGCTTTAAGGCGGGGTCTACAGATGGTTAAATCTGTTGGGAGTTAGGGAAAAATTATTTTCTTGTTCTCCTACCTTATATTTAAGCGATCGCAAGTCAGAGTGACCAAAATTTCAAACTTTCTTAGCATCTGTTTTCGATCGTAAAATTCATGGTAAGATAGGGAAGGTAGCTTGCAATACTTTCCATTGCGACGTTTGCGTGGTATAAATCAAGATTTATTCCAAATCCCACAGTAAAATTCGATTGTTTCCCGAATCAGCGATCGCAACTTTATCGCCACAAACCAGCACCCCATAACACCAACAAAGACTATCTCGCATCGGTAAACCGTAAACTCGGTTTTCTCCCTTGCTTTGAAAATCAAGTTGTCCGATTAAAGCATTCGCATCTGTACCGTGAAGCAGGCGCAAATCTGCCAAATATTTCCAACCTAATAAGCGAGAATTAGCAGTATCAGCAACTAATAACCAATCTTTCGCTACTGTCACCCCATAAGGCATATTTAAACTAGCCGCAGTAGGAAAGTAAACCCCTCGATTCAGTTCTACTTTGTCAAAACTAGACTGCCCTAACACCGCCACGCAGGGAGTATTATTTTCTGTAGGAATTCCTTCCCACAACATAATCCGATTATTTCCAGCATCCGCCACTACCAAATTACCTTGCCAAATTGCCATACTGTGACACCAACGCATACTCGCCGCCGTCGGTGTTCCGCCCCCATTCTCATTGCGAGAGGTAAAATCGGGTTGTCCTAAAACTAAATCCGCAGGTTGTCCGTTAGTCTCTGGTAACTGATTCCAAATCAAAACTCGACGATTTCCAGTATCAGCAACAAATAACTTACCTTCATAATAGAAAACACCATAGCACCAATGCAAGCGATCGCACGCCGTATCCATAAATCCCCGATTTGGTTCCCCTTGCGAAAAATCAGCTTGTCCTAACACGATATCAGCAGGAATATTACTATCTTCTGGGATTTTTTTCCAAATCAAAACGCGATGATTCCAAGCATCAGCAACAGCTAAACCTTCACCACAAATACAAATTCCAGTGGGAACGCTGAGAGTAGAAGCAGTTGGATTACCTTTAGCATTTTTCCCTTCACTAAAAAAGTCTGGTTGTCCGATAATCCAATCCGCAGGTTGATTGTCTGATTCAGGATGCGATCGCCATCCTAACAAACGATGATGTCCCGTATCCGCCACCCACAAAGAACGATCGGCAACTAAACAAATACCTCTTGGCCCAAATAAAGTATTAGGGGTAGGTGCGATCGGCGTCGGGATGATAGAATCTCCCAAACCACCGATAATTACCTTTGCACCTTCAGGCGAGAGAAGCGAAAATGGGACTGCCTTTTGAGTTATCATAGAAAAAAGGGAAAATTACCGATCATCCTAGCGTGCGATCGCAATTTTAGCAGCGATTTCCCGCCAAAATACAAGATGAGATGAAAGAAATAATATGAATTCGTTTGAAAGCATCAGTGTTAAAGGTTTCCGTCGCTTATTTTCAATTGAAATCGAACTGCGACCTCTCACCGTTATGATTGGCGCTAACGGTATCGGAAAAAGCTCTTTTTTAGAAATATTCTCCCTCTTGGCAGCTTCTGCAAATGGTCAATTACAGTCAAAAATTTCCGAATTTAGCGGTCTTAATCAAATGTTGACAAGAGATAAAGCCGATAGTATGAGCATATCTTTGTCAATGCCTGTAGAAAACCAAAACCCGTTGAATTACTGTCTTCAACTTGCTAGTAAAGGTCAGTTTTATGAAATTGCTGTAGAAACTTTAACCCAACAGCGAAATCTCGCTGCCACTGCACCTTTTAAGTATATTGATTCTCGCGGTTTAGATATTAAATATTACGATCCAGAATATGAAAGACTATTGCGCCCAAATTGGGAACATAACCCTTTAGAAACTTCCCTTTCTCAGGTTCCCAAAATGTACAAAGAACCAGAGACTTTGCGAAAAAAATTAGCTTTATGTAGTTTTTATAGAGCCTGGGAATTGAATGTTGCTCCCAGAAGTCCAATGCGTTTACCTCAAGCAATGCGTCCGGCAAAATTACCCGGATTTAATGGGGAAGATTTAGTTTCCTGCCTTTATTATTTGCGCGAGACAGACAGGGATAGATTTGAAATAGTAGAAGATACACTTGCGGCGGCTTTTCCTGATTTTGAAAGGTTGAGTTTTCCACCAGTAGCAGCAGGAACTTTGGCAATGACTTGGAAGGATAAAAATTTTTCTCAACCTCTTTATATGGATCAACTTTCTGAAGGAACTTTGCGATTTATTTGGTTAGTTACTCTTTTACAAAGTCGTGATTTAACATCTGTTACTCTCATTGATGAGCCGGAAGTAAGTTTGCATCCAGAGTTATTGAGATTGTTAGTTCATTTAATGCGAGAAGCTTCCCAACGCACTCAGCTTATTGTTGCCACTCACTCCGATAGATTGATTCGATTTTTAGAACCTAACGAGGTTCTAGTTTGTGATGCTGAAGATGGGTTAACAACGATGACTTGGGCGGATTCTTTAGATTTAGAAAAATGGTTAGAGGAATATAGTTTGGATGAAATTTGGGCTATGAATTTGATTGGGGGGCAACCATGAAAATTGCCATTTTGGTTGAGGGAGAAACTGAAAATGTTTTTAAGCCTTTCCTAGTAAATTTTCTTAGCTCTTGCTTGGAAAAAAGAATGCCAAAATTAAAATTTGTAAAATTTGATGGTCGTATTCCTAAAGAAAATAAACTTAAACGTCAAGTTGAAAATCTACTGAGTGGCAAAGATGCTTGTGATGCCGTGATTGCATTAACAGATGTTTATACAGGTAAAAATGATTTTGTAGATGCCGCAGATGCTAAGGTTAAAATGGCTGAATGGGTGGGAAATAATCCGAATTTTTATCCTCATGCTGCACAGTATGATTTTGAAGCTTGGTTGTTACCTTTTTGGTCAACCATTCAAAAGAAAGCTGGACATAATAAATCAGCGCCTAGTGGTTCTCCCGAACAGGTTAATCATAATAATCCACCATCTAAGCGGATTAGAAAAATATTTGAATCAGGCGGACGCAGAAGTTACAATAAGCCTCGCGATGGAGCAAGTATTTTAAGAGGAAATAATTTGATGGTTTCAATAAAAGCTTGTCCTGAATTAAAGGCTTTTATCAATACGATTATAACTCTTTGTGAGGGTGAGTTAATTGATTGAATTTTAGTTTAGAAAAAGAGCGATCGCACTCTCCCCAAAACTGAAAAATGCGATCGCCATTTATCTTTCTATCTTTTGCACAAGTTTAGATAGTCCATTCATGATCAGGATCATCGAGTGCTGCTTGCACAAATGACGAATCAGCAATGTCTTTGAATGGGCTAGATTTAGCGATCTCTGTAATTGAATTGATTGCCAAAGCTAACTGATTTGGATTACCATCAGCTATTGCTTGGTCTACTTTTTCAAACAGAAAACTAAAGTTTTTGGCTCGTTCATCAAATGAGAGTTTCAGATACTTTATCAAAGCATCTCGTTGAGCTTGAATATTAGCAACTGTTGCTTTTTCCCATGCCGCAATTTCACGGCGGTTAGTCTTTTCTTGCTCGGCAACTATTTTGTATTCAGTGTAAGCTTCAACAATAGCCCGTAAGCATTGGGAAGGGGCTAAAGCTGGATTTAATACGCCAGCACCCATTACTTCTACAGGAACTTTTTTAGCTACCATGTTTATTTGCCTGGTAAGTTACAGTATTTTTCGATAATGGTTACAGTGCCAAGATTCAGTTTTCCTTCGCTGTTTAAAACAGGAGTTTTCAAAGTTTCTACAAGTCCTTTCATCAAAAGTGCTACTTGTTGAAACTTTTCTGCATCTCTTGTGGCATCAAAAGGTCGAGATTGTAATTGGTTAATACCTTCAACAGCTTGAGAGTCAAGAGATTTAAGTGTATCTCTTAAGGCAATAATCCGTTGTTTGATCTCCTCTGCAAACTTTGTAGCAGATTTTATATCTGTAATTGCCTGATTTAATTTAGCTTCGTACTCAGCAGACTCGGCGTTTTTTTGGCTAAATAATAAGCTGCCAATCACCAAAGCTGGAAGTATAACAGCACCACCCAGCACAACTGTTCCAAGAGCTACGCCACCACCACCCGCAGCTAGTGCGCCACCACCGAGCCATGCTAATATTGGCGCACCACCAATTTGTGCTGCTTTTGCAGCTACTTTCACACCTCCTTCTAAATAATTTTTAATCTCTCCTGTTTCAGGAACAGAATCTTCATACTCAATTGGCTGCACTAAAATTTCTATCCCTTGGAAAATCCTCTTTTCACTTAGAGAAGCTTTTCGACCTGTGCTTTCCAAGAAAGTAACAAAGCTTTGAATTGTGAATCTGTTTACATTAAGTTGGAGTTGACCATACTCTTCTGCCAACTTGTTGATCAGTGCTTCTTCTGTTTTTAACTGTTCAAAAGCTTTTACATATTTATTGAGTATTTCCGTCATACTCTACCGCCTACCCATAACGGTTGTACTAAAAACTGTTACATCTGTCATATTTATTTGCCTGGTAGAGTACGATATTTTTCTAAAATCGTTACAGTGCCAAGGTTAAGTTTTCCTTCGCTGTTCATTACTGGAGTTTTCAAAATTTCTACAAGTCCTTTCATTAAAAGTGCTACTTGTTGAAATTTTTCTGCATCTCTTTTCGCCTCGAAAGGTTGAGACTCCAATTGATTAAGACCTTCAATAGCACGAGAATTAAGAAATTCAAAAACCCGCTTTAATTCACAAATTCGATCTCTTACTTGTAGAGAAAAGTCTTTAGCAACTCTCATTTCTGCAACTGCTTTATTAACTTTGGCTTCGTATTCTTTCGCCTTTGTCATCGCTTTTTCACCTTCTTTCGCCGCAAAAAAGCCACCTATTGCTAAAGCTGGTAAAACAGTGATCCCGCCAAGTACGAGAGTGCCCAGAGCCATACCGCCGCCACCCGCTGCAACTGATCCAAAACCAAACCATGCTAAAGTTGCATTCCAAGCAGCTGCTCCACTCAAACTAGAAATAGCTGTTCCTGTACTTGCTGCACCGATCGAAGTAGCAACGCCGATCGCACCTCCGTATCCTGCTGCTGCTGCTCCCGCAGATTTTACCCCAGCCAAAAAATACTTTTCTGCTCCTACAGCCGCAGCTTTATACTCTTTAATTTGCTGCACTGAAAAGTCCATTCCTTCTAATAGCCGTTTTTCACTTTCCGAAGCTTTCCGACCTGTATTTTCCAAGAAAGTAACAAAGCGTTTAATAGTACTTCTGATCACGTTTAATTGCAGTTCGCCATACTCTTGGGCAAATACGTTTGTGGCTTGTTCCGCCTGTTTCAATTGTTCAAGGTTACGCTCATAACGCTCTTTTGCTTCGTTAGCAAGTTGGTTAGCTTTTTGACCAGGATAAAGTGAAACCATGTAAAACTCCTATGTTGATTTTAGTTAGCAAGTTTGGAGGTTTTGACTAACTAGAATTTCTCTATTTGATATGGCTTTTAATGAGGAATATAAAATAATTGTAAAACAAAAACACATCGATTTCCTCAGTATATGCACTGAAATGAAATGATGAGGTTGTCTTATATACTCAAAAATACTGATAAATAGCATTTTAGCTATTGAAAAAGCTTTTTAGTAGTTATTAATTGGTCGATCGCTTTATTTGAACAAATACCCGTCCATCTTGTACTTGTACCGGATAAGATTGCAAAGGTATCTCAGGCGAAGTTAAACATTCTCCAGTTTCCAACCGATAGCGAAACTTATGGCTAGGACAAGTTAAAATTCCATTACTAACATCCCCAGCGTCTAGCGGTTCACCAAAATGACTGCAAGCATTTTCATAGCAGACAACTTGAGAACCAATTCTAAATAATATTAACGATTTTCCTAATAATTTCATCGCTAAAATTCCTTGGGTAGGAACTTCAGCGAGTGAAGTTAATTCTATGCGATCGCTATCTATATTTTCAGATAAATTTTGACTGGCTGGAAATTTCTCCGTTTGTACGGCTATTACCTGCGTAATTTCTGGACAGTAACGCTTAATAGCTTGTTCTACGCTGTCGGATAAAGTAAGAGTGGAAGCAGGACAGTTACTACAATTTCCAATCAGTCGAACTTTGACTGTAGGTAGATCGATCGCTACCAGTTCCACATCTCCATTATGGCTTTGCAGTCCCGGTCGAACTTCTGCCAAAGCAAGTTTAATTCTTTCTTCCAAAGGTGGTTGCGGCGATTTTACCAGATCGTAGTAACGCAATACACCGTATACTACCTCATCTTCAGCTGCACGACGCAAAGCAGATAAAGAATCTTGTTTCACACTACGAATTAGGCGGATCAAAGCTTCGCGATGCAAAGCTTCCATCGCCCTTTTCCACGCCATTAATACTACTCTTTGCGACTCATCCCATTCGCTAGCGATCGCTTCATAGCGATTGATTTCCCGTACCAGTTCTTCCAGCGTCGGACTGCGATCGTCATTTGTCATTGCTTTATTTCATTTTCACATCTTTCAGCAAAAACGGCATTAATACGCCAGTCAAAAAACCCGATACTGGAATTGATAGCCATATTTGGGCACCTAACCGATCTAATCCTACCAGTAACAAACAGCCAATTATCACTCCAATTGCAGTTTGTCTGGCAAAATAATCTGGATTTTGCAATAACTTTCCTTTAAACAGTAATTTTGTGGAAAACCAGCCGACTTCTAACACGATTTTTTCTCCTTTCTTTGCTCTCTTTGTATTATTTACACTTTAATTAATGGCTATTACAATTAACCCCAGCACAGTAGCAGGAATTATTGCCGCAGGGCCAAATAATCCCCCAATCATCGCCGCCAGTCGATAACCCAGGTCTTTTCCTGCTAGCAATATGCCACCGATCGCCCCACCAAGAATAGAGAAACCGATCGCAATTCCCAACCACACTATTCCCGTCGCCAGATTAATTTCTCCTGCAAAAAAGCTGGAGATAAAACTTTGTACCAGCGGATCGTTCAGAACTTCATTCATTGCCTTCTCCTAAAAATAGTAAAACTCATTTACGTTCATCTGCGTTCATCTGCTTTTATCTGCGGTAAAAAAAATCCCTGACAAAAGCGATAAATCTATAACTCACTAATCGCCTGTTCCACCATTTCCGCCTGTTCTAACCTTCCGTGTTGACGAAAGATACTTGCTGCTTCCTGATAATATTCCCTTGCTTGCAACAAGTTACGATCGTTACCTGCTTCGAGATGGTCTGGATCGTCAGGAAGATTGCTTAAGGCGTTAGCTTTATTAGCTAAAGTATTGGCATATTCGATCGGCGTATCCCGTTTGTTACGCACTTTTAGCGCTTCGTCATAAGCTGCGATCGCTCGCCAGTTATTTTCTACCGGATGGGCGCTGGCTAAATATTGTAAAGCATTGCCCAAATTATTTTGTAGCATTGCATACTCATTGGGATGATCGATAAGAGTAATCCACTCTAACGCCTGTTGAAAAGATTGTACAGCTAAAGCTTGTCGCATATCTTCCCCTTCCGCTGACATCGGCATGGAAAGGTAAGCGATCGCAATATTATTATGCAGGATCGCAAATTCTTGCGGATAAGTATCTCCCTTAAATACCCTTAAAGCGCGTTGATATAGCTGGATGCTATCTACCAATCTTGCCTGATGGAAAGGAACCAAAGCTTGTAAAACTAAGCCCAGATTCATTTCTGTTTCTGCTACTTCCTCCGGGGAAGCGTATTCTTGCAACAAAGGCAATGCCGTTTGATAACATTCCCTAGCTTTTTGTAACAAATCTGCCCCTTCGCTGGGAATCGATCGCAATGCTGTTCCCATCCCTGTCAGCACCCTTGCTTTCCAAACAGGATACTGTTCCTGGCATAACTCCAAGGCATGAGAATACAGCGACATCGCATTCCAGATATCCTGAATTTCTTTCGGCTTTTTTTGCAATTCCATGCCTAATTCGATCAGCATCTCGATTTTTTCTTCTAAAGTTGCTGACTCCGATTCAATAGCAGCGATCGCAGTTTTCACTGCCACCTCAGTCATACTTGAAGCCACTACTAAGTCTCCTTAATCTATTTACCATTAACTTTTTTATTATTCACAATTTTTTAATTTTCCGTTTATCTTAACTAAATCAATCTTAAAATTACTAAACTTTTGCCCGTTCGGTATCTTTTTTAATAAAATTTTACATTTTCACTCGATTAATTTTATTGTGGGGAAAAATTTTCTAGACCTTTAGAGATTAACAACTTTTATGTTGTTAAAACTAGGTAAAAAAATGTTATTAACATTCCCAAAATAAAAAATTATAAATTGTTTCAATATACACAATTTACTCCCGATTAATATGCTTAAATTGCAATTTGAGGTGCAATAATCGGCTATCCTTCTGCTTTCAAGCTGATAGCTATACTCCTCGATCGCGATAAATATAAAATTTTGTTGAGTTGGATTATTTAAACATATAAATAAAAAAAATATAGATAATATGATAAAAGTTATAGAATCAAAAATTGGGTAACAGGCGGCGCGTTCGCCTCTCAATTCTTGTGAAAAATTTGCAACAAATTGCGATCGAAGGTGGCGTATGGTCAATGTCCTTTGGCTTCAAGGTGGAGCCTGTTCTGGCAACACCATGTCCTTCTTAAATGCAGAAGAACCGAGTGCTTGCGACTTAGTAACAGACTTTGGCATTAATATTTTGTGGCATCCCTCTTTGGGAGTCGAACTAGGCGAAAACCTGCAAAAATTGCTGTGGGATTGCGTAAAAGGTACAATCCCCCTAGATATCTTGGTATTTGAAGGATCGGTCGTCAACGCTCCCAACGGTGCGGGTACTTGGAACCGCTTTGCTCATCGACCGATGAAAGATTGGCTGAGCGACTTATCAAAAGTAGCTAGTTTCGTCGTTGCAGTAGGAGACTGCGCTACTTGGGGCGGCATTCCCGCAATGGCACCCAACCCCAGCGAATCGACAGGATTACAATTTCTCAAACGTCAGGAAGGCGGTTTTTTAGGCACAGACTACGTTTCCAAAGGCGGACTACCAGTAATTAATATTCCCGGATGTCCCGCTCATCCAGACTGGATTACACAAATTTTAGTCGCGATCGCCACCGGAAGGATCGCAGATATCACCTTAGACGAACTTAACCGTCCCCAAACCTTCTTCAAAAGCTTCACCCAAACAGGCTGCACTCGCAACATCCACTTTGCCTATAAAGCCTCTAGCGGTGAATTCGGACAGCGCAAAGGTTGCCTGTTCTACGACTTAGGTTGTCGCGGGCCAATGACCCATTCCTCCTGCAACCGCATTTTGTGGAACCGCGTTTCCTCCAAAACCCGCGCCGGAATGCCCTGTCTTGGTTGCACCGAACCAGAGTTTCCCTTCCACGACCTCAAACCAGGTACAGTTTTCAAAACCCAAACCGTCATGGGCGTACCCAAAGAACTGCCCACCGGAGTCAACAAAAAAGACTACGCCCTAATCACCGTTGTAGCAAAAGATGCAACTCCTGCCTGGGCAGAAGAAGACATTTTTACAGTTTAGTCAGTTGTCAGTTGTCAATTGTCAGTTGCACCCCACAAAAAACTCTCAATAACATCTGCGTTCATCTGCATTTATCTGCGTTCAAAAAAAGTAAAAATTTGAGAGAGGAGACATTTAAAGAATGCCAGTTCAAACCTTAGACATTTCGCCAGTCGGAAGAGTAGAAGGCGACCTAGATGTAAGAGTTGAAATAGAAGATGGATACGTAACCAACGCTTGGACTCACGCCGAACTATTTCGCGGATTTGAGATTATTTTACGAGGCAAAGATCCTCAAGCAGGATTAATCGTCACCCCTCGCGCTTGTGGAATTTGTGGCGCTTCCCACCTCAGTTCTGCTGCTTGGGCATTAGACACTGCTTGGGGTACAGAAGTACCGCGCAATGCTATTCTAGCTAGAAACTTAGGACAATTAGCCGAAACAATCCAAAGTATTCCCCGCTATTTTTACGGGTTATTCGCGATCGATCTAACCCATAAAAAATATCAGCATAGTTCATTCTACGAAGAAGCTTGTCGCAGGTTCGCTCCTTTTACTGGTAAATCCTACGAACTGGGAGTAACTATTTCTGCCAAACCCGTAGAAATATATGCTTTATTAGGTGGACAATGGCCGCACTCTAGTTACATGGTGCCAGGTGGTGTAATGTGCGCCCCGACCTTAACTGATGTCACCCGCGCTTGGTCGATTTTGGAATATTTTCGCACCAATTGGTTAGAGCCTGCCTGGTTGGGTTGTTCGTTAGAACGCTACGAACAAATCCAAACTTATGATGATTTTATGGCATGGTTGGAGGAAGATCCGAAACACGCTAACTCCGATCTCGGTTTTTACTGGCGGATGGGTTTAGATATTGGTTTGGATAAGTACGGCGCTGGTGTTGGAAAATACATCACATGGGGCTATCTCCCTCACGAAGATAAGTATCAAAAACCGACCATTGAGGGTAGAAATGCAGCCGTGATTATGAAGAGTGGGGTGTATGACAGCTTTAGCGATACTCACTCCTTGATGGATCACAGCTTTGCCCGCGAGAATACAACTCACTCTTGGTATGATGAAGGCACTGGAGACGTTCATCCGTTCGATCGCACCACCAAACCAACTGAGAAAAATACCCAAGATTTCGATAACAGTTATTCCTGGTCTAGTGCAGTGCGTCACGCCGAGTCGGGACGGTTGGAAGCAGGGCCATTAGCACGCCAACTGGTAGCGGGTGGCAAGCATGGGCAAGACTGGCAACACTACGATCGCTTTATCCTCGATTGTTTCAAGAAAATGGGTGGTGCTAGCATCCATCTTCGGCAGATAGCACGAATGCACGAATCTGTCAAGCTATACCGCCAAGCCGAACGCTGTTTGCGCGAGTTCCGGTTAAATGAGCCTTTCTACATTAAACCAAAAGAAAAAGATGGTCGGGGCTGGGGTGCAACCGAAGCTGCTAGGGGCGCTCTCTGTCACTGGATAGAATTGGAGAAAGGTAAGATTAAAAACTACCAAATTATCGCACCGACGACTTGGAATGTTGGGCCTCGCGATGGTGCAGGTAAATTGGGGCCAATTGAATCGGCTTTAATTGGTACGCCTATTGCTGATTCTACCGATCCGATCGAAGTTGGTCACGTTGCGCGATCGTTCGATTCTTGTTTAGTTTGTACCGTTCATGCCCATGATGCTAAAACCGGGGAGGAATTGGCAAGATTTAGAACAGCTTGATTCTAAAATTAGGGGCAGGTTTTGGTAAGGATTAGTTTGACAAAATCTGCCTCTCGAAATAGTTTTTTAAGCATAGATGTAGGCGAAAGCCTTCCCGTAGGGTACGTAAAAGACTCTGGATCGGAAGTTTCTTTGATTGTATCTGATGGCGATCGCCATGAGCAGCTTTAAGAAGTGGCACGTTTGACTATTTCAACTGCTTTAGCGTTTAACCCTTTTTCATTTGTGAATAGTACAAATTCAACAACATCTCCACAATATAGCCTCTGTTCAGCACCACGAATATCACTAAAGTGAATGAAAATATCTTGTGGGTGGTTTCCCTGAATAAAACCAAATCCTTTGATATCACTAAACCACTTGACCTTACCTTGTTCACGTTCAACTTGAGCAGCAATAACTCTAAGCTTGGGTCGTTCAGAAACTTTAGATTGTTCTTTAATTGTAGTTTCCTCATTAAGAAGGTTAATCAGGTCAGTCGTAAAAGCTTTACGACGAGTAGCTTCAAACCGATTGTAAGTCACTTTTAATAGTGCTTGCTCAATTAGATTAGTGGCTTTCTTAAAGACCTCAATAGCTCTAGCTTCATCCCATAATATTTCGCGTATATTATCGCAATACTTTTCAATTTTTTTATTGCTGTTCAAATAGGGTAAAGTATTTGTTTCGGTAAGCAAACGGAATAACATCAAAAAGTGAAAGCGGAATGCACGATAATTTTTAGCATTCAATTCCTTTTGCTCAAAAAATCGTTCAAGTAAGGCATAGGCATAACTACTACAGTAGTAAGGGTAAGGATTATGCTCTTCTTGAAAGAGTTTACCTTCATAAGACTTCAATAATTCGCCATAGTAACGGTGAGTACTTTGCGGTTCGTTAAGAAACATCCCTAGAAAACACTTGACTTGTGTGGCAAGCGAAATAATTTGTGTTGGTTTTATCGCTAATCCATCATATTGTTTTGAACGCCGTTCATAGTACAACGGTCGTTCGCTCTTAAATGTGTTATAAAACTCTTCAAGATGTTTATGAAAAGGTTTAGTGGACTCAAACGCTTCAACATAAACCTGAGTTTGTCTGTTGGTTGCCCGAATAATCTGATTTGTGACTTCAGTGTTATCAGTAACAATCAATTTTAAGGGTATAAACATCTTTTCAGTAAGAGCCTCTTTGTTGAGGAAAATTACATGACTTGTTTGACAGCCATTTACAATTTGATAATCTGTAATGGTAAAGCGTGAACCTACTTGATTAACTTTTCTTGCAACTACTGTAATTCCATTATTCAAAAGGGCAAATCTATCACTTTGAGCCGGGTCGTTTATCGTTGTCTTAATTTCTTGATTGACAAGATTATTACCTTGAAAGTCTCGAACATTATCATAAAAAAGGCTCCTGACGAGATTGCCATCTGTGTCTGTAATCAGCTTTAAGTACTCTGAGGCTGGCAGGATTCCAATGTATGCTTGATGAACTTCACCAATTGACGGCATAGCTGTATGTTTCTCAAAGTTAATCTCCTTAGAGATTTTCCGCCGAAGTTCTAAATAAAGCCGTTTAAGATGTTCACTATCAACTGGGACAAAGCGTACCAAACTAAAGAGTTTAGTCGCTTCAAGAGCAGCTTTTTCGACCTGTACCCTACCTTCTAAATTTGGATCTCCCGTCCAAGTGCCTGTTGTGACATAGTACATTTCACAAACAGGGGATTTATCCATATCAATGCTAAACTTGTAGATGTAGTCTTTAAGTGTGCGAAGATTTGTCAGTTGTGGGTTCATAGGAATAGTAGGTTGCTCTTCAAAAAAGCTACGAACACCAAATAGGAAGTTTCCTAAATCTCCTGAGTCAAATTTAGCTGAAGTTTTCGATTGGATAAAAATAAATTTTATATCAAATCGACGAAGATTTTTACGAAAATAATCTACTTCTTCTTCTGATGTGACTAAGTGATCGTTAACGAGAATTGCTATTCCATCAATAGCATTATCATTGCCCCCACCAATTGTTGTTGTTTCAACATCAAAAGGATCGGGATGATTTTTTGAAAGAATTGTATGATTGACAAAATGCTCAAAAGCCGTTGCTTCTTCAAGGTGAGCAAGGTCACTCTCATTAACAAAGTTTTGAATGTAGTTTTCTAAAATTTTATCCATATTGACTTATGCAAAGAAGTAATCAAAATTTAATCCCTTGATACTTAGTATCAAAATTATATATGATTATAACTAAAAAAGTATTTAAGTAGTCGGATATAAATAATGTTAACTGTCTTAAGTTTTATGAATACCCTCAATCAGCCTGCTGGCAATGATCGCGTAACTTTTACAAAAATTAACACAGTATTGATTACTTTTGTCCGACTACTTAGACATAATTAAAGCGATCTATGTTTTGTTTTGTAAATCGCTTCCAGCTACAATTAGTAGGGTGCGTCAGAGAGCTTCAAATCCTGATGCTGTCGCTCATATCTAGAGCGCCAGTCCAGTAGAATAAATTGACAAAAAGAACGAAATATGTCTTGTGTAGGGGAGAAGCATTTGGGCGACAATTTATTGCACAAAACCCAAGATTTTCTGTCCAAATGCTTCGCCCTGCCGGGGTCTAAAGCCAATTACACATTATGTTGTTTTTGTCAACCTCTTTTAATGGACTGGCGCTCTAGGGTCTGACGCACCCTACAACTAGATTCAAGGGTGACAGTTGCGTAAGTCCTGTTAATCTATTCTAGATTAGTTATTAAACTGATACTTCCTAAATAAATTAATTTCTTTCTTGCTTCCATGCTAACAATCATTGGCTGTGGCAATTTAAATCGATGTGATGATGGTGTAGGTGTAGTAGTCGCCCAACGCTTGCAACGCTACTTAGCAGAAAATCCACGGGATAACGTGCGGGTGTTTGACTGCGGTACTGGTGGGATAGATGTGATGTTCCAAGCCAGGGGTAGCACATCTTTAATTATTATTGATGCTAGTAGTTCTGGTTCTGAACCAGGAGCAGTTTATAAAGTTCCGGGGGAAGTTTTAGAGCAATTACCGGAAGCTAGTTATACTTTACATGATTTTCGTTGGCATCATGCGATCGCAGCTGGACGCAAAATCTTTAAACAAGACTTTCCCAATGAAATAACTGTATATCTTATAGAAGCAGAAAATTTGGGTTTTGGTTGGGAATTGAGTCCCCCCGTTGAGCGGGCTGTAAATATAGTAATAGCAGAAATTTGCAAAACAGCCGAGATGGGTGCAAAATAGATTCTCCGTACTTAGTGGACTAAAATGCTTATTTAATAAGAGATGAAGCCTAAAGCGCCAGTCCAATCAAATAAATTGACAAAAATCACGAAATATGTACTGTGTAGGGGCGAAGCATTTGGGCGACAATCGATCGCGATCGGCAACAATTTTTCTATCCAAATGCTTCGCCCTGCCGAGGTCTCTATCCGCATACATACCTATCATGTTTTGTCAACCTCTTTTACTGGACTGGCGCTCTAATAACTGGTAATACTGCACGGGTTTTGGAATTGTAGGTTGGGTTGAGCGATAGCGAAACCCAACACTAGGTTGGGTTTCCTGGCGTCAACCCAACCTACGAAAACTACTGGCGTCAACCCAACCTACGAAAACCCTAATTTTATGTTTATCCGAGCAGTATTGGAATAAGTGGAGTTGAGACTATCCCACTATTGAGTGCGATAGTCTAAAATCTGATTACCGATATAAAGAAAAAGAAGATAAAAGCAAAAATCTAAGATAAATTGCTCATAAGATTAGGTGCGATCGCCACAATTTTTTCACTTTCATTTATAGTTATTTCGGCCAAACCAAACTGCTGAATTACCCAAGCATTTGTTGTTAAGTGAGTGCTAATTTCCGCTACGCGATATTGACTGGCTGACGAAGCTAAAGCAGCTGGTAACAACAACTGATCCGCCAAGTGAACATCAACAGGTGCGACTTTTTCATGAAAATCTAATAATTCCTCACAAGCCAGTTGAGCTACTTTTTCCGCAGGCAAACCTTGACGCCCCACAGCACTAAAGCCAGCCAAACTATTTTGGTATTCAGCTATGAGAACAATACCCGCTCCTGGTGCAATACCTCGCTCTCTTAGAGGTGTAATATTAGCTTTGAGGTTAGCTTCGTGCAGAATATTCTCAGCTCGATGTGCCATTCTGTCGGGAATGTGAGAGGGAAGTTGCGTTACCACCGCCACACCTCGCACCTGTCGCAAAGCACCGCGTTCGAGTAAATCAATTCCAGTTAAAGTGCGATCGCCGACAAGACGCAATTCTACCTCTCCCCCGCCTTGGGGATACCAACCCCAAGCATTCAGCTTTACCGAAGCCTGCAAACCCATGCGACTGACGATCGGCAAGTAAACTTTTTCTATATAACTAAAGGGAGGACTAAACGGCACTTGAGTTCCTCCCCGCAGCGTCACCAGAGAATCACCTGCTGCTAGCGCCAAAGGTAACAATACTGTTTGCAGAACTAGGGTGAGAGCGCCAGCAGAACCCCCTTCCCGCGCATCCGAGACATCGAAGGTATACTCTCCCGCCTGCACCGGACTGCCGGGAACGAACTCCAGCATTGTCGAACCGAGAGCATCTCCCCGCATTTCTGCTTGACAAATTGCCGCAGCTGCCCTTACAGCAGTCAGGTGTTGAGCTGCCAGTCCGGGTTTTTGGCGTCCCGCCCGAATCTTTTGGATGCGTATCGCTTTGCCGGTAATCGCAGCGAGACTGAGGGAGGTGCGGAGTACTTGTCCGCCGCCTTCGCCATAGGAGCCATCAATCTCAATCATAAGCAATATCGCTAACTTAACGGTTTGGGCTGAGGTGGTCTAACTCTTGCGGCGTCCAAGTAGGGCCATTGCAACGCGGGCCGAAATCTGTCCAGATCAGCTTGTCAATGCACATCCGTCGCGCCTGCATATTTGTATCCCACGCATGGTAGATAATATACTCGGTGAGATCGTCTTTCCCTAACACGATCGAATTGTGGCCTGGGCCCAACACATAACCGGGAACCGATCGCAACACACGCGGCCCCGCTTCATTCCCCGCATCTGAGTAAGAACCCATTACGCTATCTGCTACTCCATAATCGACTCCGTAACTGTCAGTTTCCCAGCGTCCGCCACTATAAAAGCAGTAGTAGCGTCCTTTGTACTTGCGAACGCAGGCACCTTCCAAAGTATGCCAATCGTAGATGCCATCGTACATCGCACGATTGGCTAGGAATCTCTGCCAATCGGAACGAGCGCGTAAAACGACGTTGCCCTCACCTGCTAGCTTTGTCATACTTTCCAGACGAGCGACCATAAGTGCCGTACCAGCGCGAACGCCGCCTTCGGTATCCAGAAAATCGCGAGCATAGAACAGATACCACTGTCCGTCATCATCGCAAAATGGGTGCGGATCGATCGCAAACGCACAAGTCTCTGGGTCTAATAACGGTTCTCCCACATCTTCATATGGCCCCAACGGTTCGGAACTGGTGGCAACACGCAACTGATGCCTTTTATCTTCGTGTCCCACAGAGTAATACAGATAGAACGTGCCATCGCAGTAAGCGACTTCCGGTGCCCAAAAGTTATCACCCAGCGCGGGGTCTGGTCGCAAAAGTGCATTCCCGGCAAACTGCCAATTCACAAGGTCATCGGAACGCAGCAGCGGAAATACTAGGCGTTTGCCAATTTCGTCAACTTGCCCTTCTGCTTCCGCTGGCCCTGTCCCGATCGCATAATACACGCCCTGGTATTTCCAAACAAATGGATCGGCAAAATACCCGTTGTAAACTGGATTGGTGTAAGTTCTCATTATGTACGAACGCTAATATTTAAAATTCACATAAGTTTCGGCCTTATTTTCTGGCAACTCCTCTACCACTTCGCACCGAAGCATCTGCTGTAAATCCTCTGGCAGAGTTTGGTAGTAATTTCGTGGCAGCGTTAAATCTACTTTTGGTGTGTGCAGCCAGTGCATCACATAACCCATTACTACCATCGGTCTTGGCTTTTGGGTTCGGTTAGGTGAACCTCTGTGCATTGCTAAGGGCGATCGAATCGTAACATCACCAGGCTGCATATAAAAAGATTCCATCGGAATCTCACCGGCTCTAATCTTCACCAGCGCCTCCTCACGCGGCATAACATGAGTTCCGCGTGCCATCTGAAACGGGCCATTATCTGCCGTTACTTCAACCAATGGAAAATTAACTGCTAAAGCGTAAAGCGGCGTAACAATTCGATCGGAAAACAACGGACGGAAATCGCGATGGATTTCTTGATAATCCGAACCCTGACAGGGAATATCAGCCGCTAGTTGAACCAACCTGTATTCCTGGAAGAAAACGCGATCGAGAATACCCAAAATCACCGGATTGGCAAACACATCCTGATTGGCAAATGGTTGCACCCAAGGAAATGTTAAATAATAACGAGCTTGTTCGCGGGGAGCTAAGCCACCTGGTTGATTTTGGCGCAGTTGAAATAAAGCATCAAAAGCTTCTGCCCATTGCTCAATCAGGTGTCGATCGAAAAGTCCGCGAATCACGCAAATTCCGTCCCGATTCAGTTCTGCTGCCAATCGATCTAGTTCTGCTGCTGTAAATTTAGCGCTTCCTACTTCTTGAATCATTCTACTACTCTCTTCAATTTCTGCTTTGCTCGACTTTACAGCGAGCGCCGCGAGCTTCGGTAATCCATTAGCTCTATCTCTTCTAAGGGTAGTAGACGCAGAAACATTATTCATCAAGAAATATACCTAAAGTTAGAGCCAATGACATCTGCATCTACGTAGTAAGTAAACCTCTTCCACTCCCCATTCAATCTCTGTCTTTTGAGGATAAGGAAATCAGCCGATCGAGGTAGCAAACTCATCTTTATAAATTGGCATAATATGAGCAGGATAAAGCCATATCGAACTTATATAACTAACATACTTACCAAAGCCATTAAACCTATCTGCTTTGAGCGGATAGGTTTTGTGATTAGCCAAATTTGTGGAGACGTAGGTACTGGTAGAACAAATGGCAAGGGTCACCGGATGCAAGGATTGGCTGGGCCTTGAAGATTAGACATCTCCAAAAATTCTTGTGGGGTAGGCATCCTGCCTGCCTTTAAGATTCTTTTGGAAGAGATGTCTATTGTAGAGACTTTTCATGAAAAGTCTCTACAATATTCGTCAAATTTTTTTGATAATTCTCCTTGAAATGGCAGGCTTGAAACCTTTTTTGCGTTCACCCAAAGAATAATGGCATTTTATTTCATTGCCAATTGCAAATGAAATTTGCTGACCTTGAATCATTATCATTGAGGTTCACAACAAAATTAACCCATCTTTAGCACCCTTGATTACCGCTTCCGTGCGACTGGACACATCCAGCTTGCTAAAAATAGAAGCGATGTGAAATTTTACGGTATGCTCGGAAATGTGCAATCGACGTGCGATCGCTTTATTGCCCTGACCGGAAGCCAACATCCCCAACACCTCAACCTCCCGACTGGTCAGAATTCCCTTCCCATTATCCCGCTCCTTAGCAGTGGCGGGTAATGCCGAAAGCAAAGATTCAATCACATCCGGATGCAGTACATTTAAACCCAAAGCTACTGCCGAAATTGCTCCCACAATCTCATCCCCAGTAGCCTGTAAAGGAAGAATACCCTGCACCCCATTTCGCAACCAATTACGGATTGAAACCTCTTGCCAATCTTCTACCAAAACCACCATTCCAGACACCTGGAATTCACCATCAAAAATCAATTCCTCCCCATCCCATACCAGCAGCACCACATCCGGTTGTAACTGTTCGTTTTTCAAAAGCATTTCGCCATTCGTAACGCTACCCACCACCTCCAAACTCGAATTATTTGCCATTAAAGCCGATAAACCAGCCCGCATAATGGTAGAATTAGCTACCAGCAAAACCCTCGTTATGCCGCTCGTGCTGAGGAGTCTTTGTTCCATAGCACCACATCCAACTGCACAAGCTTATCCCCACGCAGCACATTTAATGGCAGTCCATCACCTTCATAAGAGTTTTCCAAAATGTGAAATAGTTCATTTGGCGAAAGGAAAGCAATACCCCTCACTCCCACCAACACATCTCCCATCATTAGCTGACCGATATCTGCTGGACTGCCGGATTCCACATCGGTAATTAACAATCCGTAACTAGGTTTGCCTTGTAATGGTACGATTACCTCGCGAAGACTCACCCCCAAATAAGGACGTTCGTTACCTCTTTCTAAAAAGCGTTGCACTACATGAGTGGGAATGGCAAACCCTTTCCCCTGTACGATCATCGTATTAATTCCAATTACTTCCCCTTGCACGTTAGCCAAAGGGCCACCAGAATTACCGGGTGCTAATTGTACATCTGTTTGTATCCAATTAGGACGATTGACATTAATGCTAGTGAGATTGTGAATGATTCCCACGGTTACTGCACCCGTCGAGCCGTTTGGATTGCCTACCGCTACTACTAATTCTCCCACTCGCAAGCGATCGCCATTACCAATTTTGGCAGCATTTAAGTTAGAAGCATCTACTTTTAATGCTGCTAAGTCCCGCTGCCGATTTTTCGCGATCGCAGTCGCCGCCAGAATTCGTCCGTCTGATAATTCTACCGATATTTTCGGGTGACTTATGACGTGGGCATTGGTAATAATTATCCCATCGCTATTCCAAATCACGCCCGATCCTATTCCGTTTCTGCGTCCTCGGATTTTGACTGTAGAACGGCGTAGGGATTCGGTTACAGCGTTTAATTCCTCAACTAAGCTGAAACTATTCATTTCTATAACCCCTTTGCGGTCTAACGCCGACGGTGATTGTTAATTCGATCGAATTTCCACCCCGGACAATTTTGGCCTGAATGGGTCGATTAACTCGTTCGGGGCCTAACATGGAATGAACATCGCTGATATCGTTGATGGATGTACCGGAAAGCTCTACTAAAATATCGCCGATTAACACTCCTGCTTTATCTGCTGGTGATGATGCTTCGACGCTAACTACTATTACGCCGCCATTGTCAGGTAAATTAAGCGATTGTTGCAGAACAAGAGGTAGTTGAACTGGTTGCATCCCCAATCCTAGATAACCGTATCTAATGTTGCCAGTTTCTAGCAGTTGGTCAACTATGCGATTCACGATAGTGTTGGGAATGGTGAGTGCAGTATGACGGGGTACTGTGGTATTAATCCCAACTACTTTTCCTTGGGTATCTACTAATGGCCCACCGGAAAAACCTGGGTATAGTATCAGGGAGGGACGAATCGATCGGTCAATGGAAAAACCTCCCCAAGTGCGCCAACTTTCTCCCAAACTACTGATGATGCCCAAACTAGCGCTGATACTATTTTCTTGGCAACGGGCGATCGCTAATACTAGATGACCTACTTTGAGAGTAGTCGCATCTCCCAGATTTGCTGTATTTAGTGCTGTTTCTGGTATTTTCAGTACGGCGAGATCCCTAGTTTCGTCTCTTCCTTCTAAAGTGGCAGAAATGGTTTGCCCTTCTGGTAGGGTAACCCTAATTTCTTCGTCGCGGTTGATGAAGCGATCGGTAGTGACGATAATTCCCGGTCTCCAGTGAACGCCACTCGAAGAGGTGCGTCGCCTACCGTTGATTTGCACGATCGCTTTTGAGGCTTGTTCTACTATATCGGCTAAGTTGCCGGAAAATGCCTCTAATATTTTGCCATTGTTCGATGCAGAATTAGTCATGTGCTTTTTCAAACATGGATGTAAGATGGATTGTTTGGAAACCGATGGTTTCTGGTGCAATCCGACCTATTTCTTTTTAAGATGCTCTATTACCAGCTGCTATGACATCGGATAAATGGGCAGGTACGATCCTAGAAAAATGGCTAGGTAGATGAAAATTCTGCAACACTTTGCTCGATCGAATTAACCAAGCGAGTAATATCGCATCATGAAAAAAGCCATCTTTCTCTGATTTGAACTCAGCGCGATACTATCTTTCGGGATTGCGATCGCCACAGCATAAACATAATAAATGTAGCGATCGCCAACATAGCAGCAGCAATTTTGAAGGTGGACTGCACCCCGAACACAAGGGCATCCGGGGGCGCATTCGTTACCTTCGCGGCGGAAGATTGCATGAAAACTATCGCCGCAAAAATCGCTCCTAATAGGGGAACGCCCGTAGTTTGACCTAGTGTGCGAGTCAGAGACAGCAAACCAGAGGCAATACCGAGCCGTTCTGGTGGCACAGAACCCAAAATAGCGCTGTTATTGGGGGATTGGAACATTCCCAAACCAATGCCAAAAGGCGCAACGCGCACTATGTAATCGATATCCGTCATCTGAGCGTTGAAGGTACTGATACTCAAGCATCCCATCACCATCAACGCCAAACCGATCGAGCTAATCATCCGGGTGCCAAAACGGTCTGATAAGTTGCCCGAAAAGGGAGCGACAATTCCTCCTAGTACAGGAGATACAGCCAGCAACAATCCAACGTGCGGAGTGGGATAGTGCAATACCAGTTCCAGAAAGAAAGGAATAATGAAAATGGTGCCGGCAATCACAATAAATACAAGAATTCCGGTCAGCAAACTGAGGCTAAACTGACGGTTGTGGAACAGAGACAAATCTACTAAAGGGGAAGTACTCCGGGATTCCTGCCACAGAAAGATTACCAGACCGAAGATGGCGATCGCCAACAACCCCAGCGTCATCGGATTGGCAAAACCTGCATCCTGTCCGTGCGTCATACCCAAAGCAAAGGCAGTCAGGGCGATCGTCATTACCACCATCCCAAACCAATCAAACCGTTGTCGAGTAGCTTGATACTGACTTGGCGGTACACTACGGGCAACAACAAAACTGGCAAAAATACCAATCGGAACATTCACCAAAAAAATCATCCGCCAGTCAGACAGCCCAATTAGCAGTCCACCCACTGTTGGGCCTAGAGCGATGCCTAATGATACGATCGCGCCAATAATACCCAATGCCCGTCCCCGCTCAGAACTGGGAAATGCTTCCGTCACCAACGCCGCTCCCAATGCCGAAATCATCACTGCTCCCATACCCTGAAGTGCGCGGAAGCCAATCAGCCAGCCTACTCCAGGAGATAATCCACACAGTAGCGAACTGATGGTAAACACAATCAACCCGCCCAGGTAAAGGCGTTTCTTGCCGATCGTATCTCCCAGTCGCGCTGCCCCTAACACCAGTGCCGTAACTACTAGCAGGTAGCTCAATACTACCCATTGAATAGTAGCAAAGGTGGTTTGAAATACCTCGACTAAGGTTGGTAGGGCAATATTCACAATACTGGTGTCCAGGGTGAACATTAAAACGCCCAAACCAACACCTAACATGACCCACCATTTGGCTGAGGTTGGCTGAGGCGAGGAGGAAAAATCAGGAGGTGGATTAGAACTCATATGTTGGATTTTGCTGATAATAGTTAGAGTTGAAATGTTACTATAGTTAAGAGTATCCGCTCAATCGCACAAAACGCTCTGGCTGTGGAGTTAACTATCCACCTGAGCCGTAAGAAAGTGTTACTCAATCGGGAAATTAACTTAGCTCAAAATCTTTCAGTGTAAGAATATGATTGCCCCAAAATTTAACAAAATCAATTTAATTTTATTGAGCGTAAGCAGTTTGGTGATTTTGTTGGGAATATCCGCTAACTTGATTCCAGGTGGATCTTCATTGTCTCCAAAAACCCTGGCTCAAAATGTTCGAGATGGGGAAGCATTAGAACAACAAAAAGCGGCTCAAGTTATTCGCCACTATTATGACGCGATTAACCGCAAAGACTACAGAAGCGCTTATGCAGATTGGGCAGGAGAAGGCTCTGCTAGCGGAAAATCCTTTGAGCAGTTCAGCAGAGGTTTTGCAAATACTGCATCAGTTAAGGTAAACATTGGAAAACCGGATAGTATAAATGGAGCAGTAGGCTCTTTATATGTGACAATTCCTGTGACTCTTACTGCTACAAACGTTAATGGCACAACTCAACGCTTCACAGGTATCTATACTCTCAAACGGATTAATGATGTTCCTGGCTCGACTCCAGAGCAACGGAGGTGGCATCTCTACTCAGCCAGAATTATTCTGGTTAATTGACTAGCAATTTTAGATTTTAGATTTGGGATTTTGGATTAAAAGAATTTTTGGATTCATGCCCC
Organism: Aerosakkonema funiforme FACHB-1375; assembly: GCF_014696265.1. Taxonomy (GTDB): domain Bacteria; phylum Cyanobacteriota; class Cyanobacteriia; order Cyanobacteriales; family Aerosakkonemataceae; genus Aerosakkonema; species Aerosakkonema funiforme_A. The sequence goes on from NZ_JACJPW010000058.1 coordinate 47,531, forward strand.
ACTCCTTGTGGGCGGAACAAATCTAAAATCACAAATCTAAAATCTCCAAGCTGCGTCAAGAAAGTGGGCGCAATCAATCCAAAATTGTTTGACTTTTAGGATTTTCGAGTCATACCAAATCCGGGATCGAACCCCCCTTTATCCCTAAGAAGGGTGAAGCATTGCGGGAGAAAGACTTAATCGTCAGATGAATTTTTTGTGACATCGAACTCAGGTTAACAAGGATAAGAAGGGACTGGCGAACATAGCAGCTTGAGTGCGATCGCGCAAATTTAACTGACTCAAAATACTGGTAATATGATTTTTGACAGTTCGTTCTGAAATATACAGCACTTCGCCAATCTCTCGATTACTCGCGCCTTTGACGATCGAACACAATACCTCACGTTCTCTAGGCGTAAGTCCCGCCAGTTCTGGGGGAAGGCGAGTAGGCTGAGTTGGAATTGAGGGAAGTGGGGAAGCGATCGCTTTTTCCATCAATCCTGGCCCCATTTGTGTGTAACCTTTATGAATGGCTCGAATTGCCGCTGCTAAATCATCAGAATGAGTGTCTTTTAGTAAATACCCTTTAGCACCCAATCGCATCGCTTGCGAAACGTAATCATCATCATCAAAAGTCGTCAAAACTAACACTTTAGTCGAGTTAAATTGCTGACAAATTACGCGAGTGGCAGCAACACCATCCATAATAGGTATTCTCACATCCATTAAAACCACATCCGGCTGCAAAGCTGACGCTTGCGCGATCGCTTGTTGTCCATTTTCCGCTTCTCCCACCACTTCCAAATCCTGTTTGACCCAACGAATCGTGAATTTCGCGAGCAATCCGATTTCGCTCTTGTAGCGTTGCCCTAAGAGTCAACCCATAAGTTATCGCCGTATTTAGTCTATCTAGTAGGAAAGTTAAAGAATTATTGCAATTCCAGAGAAGACCTGGCCCAACAGACCTGGCCCAGTCAACAGCTGCCACAGCAAACCCTCCAGATTCTGCCACTCCTATCTGGGAGTGGCATTGCATACTTTCCCTGGCAAATTTGTATGTTATGTAACAATTTGTGTTTTTCCAATCTATTATGCAATTAATGGCGCTACTGTATAAGAGTACACAAAACGCGGGAGGGAGTTGTGAGTCAAAGAGTCACCATTGCGGTGACTGAATCACTGTTTGCCCGACTTCAGCCCGTCAAGCATCAATTTAATATTTCCGCTATTTGCCAGGAGGCTTTAAAAATGGCTATTACTTACGAAGAACTCAAAGTCCAACTTACCGAACAAGAAAATTGGGTAGAACGCCTTCAGACGGAAAAGAAAGTTCTCCTCAACAAAGTCCGCCAAGAAGGGTTTGAACTAGGTATTCGTTCCAGTGCCAAGTTATCGTATAAAGATTTCCGCCATTTTGAACGAGTCCAGCCGCTGGCGGTTGCCCTCAATGAAGATGTGCTGGACTACCTCTGGACTTTCCTGAATCTGAAAGACTATCCAGAGCAAGCTCGTTTGAACGATGCTGACTTTGCCTACTTACTGCAAGTCGATCCCCAAAGTCGGATTAGCTTTGCTCAAGGATGGATCGATGGAGTGTTATCCGTTTGGCAAACTATTAAGACTCAAGTAGACAACGTTCAGTAGCCGAACTCAGATGAGCCAAAGCGGTTTGACTAATTTTGCAATTATTTGATGGCGGTAGCCAGATAAAAAACGCCATTGACTCGAAAGCACAACTCGATGCCAGAAAGCTGGAGGATGGAGCGTCGTTCCCACAACTTGGTTGCATCCTCAATAGTTTGACACTGCACCATTAAACATCCCGGATGGAAGCGCAGGGATAGGGAGTGGGCGGGAATGCCAGACTGTTGAATCCAGGACAAGAGGGAGTAGTCGGCAGCAGTTAAGTCAAACATAAGTTAGAGAGTCGGAAGAAGGGATAAGAGTTATTAACTCCTAAAACTTTCAAGAGAACTGTGTCTTTTGTAACTTTATGCAGATATAGGCATAAAGAGATTGATAAATTTCAAATTTCCCTGACCGATGGAACGATCGAGGCGTTATAGCGGCAAAGCGACTCGATCGAATACATTTTCCGTAGGGGCTTGTAAACCTCACGCTCGATCTGAACAAGCAGATCGCATACCAAAAGGTGAGAGAAACGATAGAGGATTGCTCAGATTGGCAGCAAAACCAAGGATGGCGCGATCGCGATGCTCGTAGAGTAATTCCCCCTGTTCGTTAAACAAGAAAGTTGCTCCCCGTTGAGTTAGATAGGCAGGATTGGGAACATAAGTTTTCCAGTTACTCAACACTTCTGCCATATTCCGCAATCGCAAAGTCGCCAACTCAAACGGACGCTGGAAGCCTTTCCCACCCGCCCACCGGAAGAATGAACCTTTCAGTGGCGGAAGAGGGGGAGCCTGAACAATTTCTTCATCGCCAATTAACTGAGGCGCTCTTGCATCGCCTTTATATCCTCTCCATACTTCTGCCAAAGTACCGGGGCTACCAACTCCGGCACACATCAGCATGAGGTTTAGCCCAGCATTGACACCTGCCGATAAACCGGGTACTTTGAGCGATAGACCTGGATACAGGTTGAGTTTTTCGTGCAGTTGGGCGGTGGGATCTACAAACAAACACTCTGCCGGAAATCCTGTATAACTACAGAATCGCTGACCGGAAGTGCGATCGCCAATACCCACCGCTCGCAGGGCAATCTCTTGTGCTTGAAGTTTGTCCGCATCCCGCCGCAACCACCAAGCATATTCAAGGCTGTCGAAATCTCCCAATTGTGGCAATAGCAGTACGAGTTGTCGAGGTGAGGACTCGCAACCGCTCAATATCGGTAAAACTGCTCCATCACTCACCCGTTGGCACTTGGTTTGGCTCAAGATGGTATATATATTCATCGCCTACCTGTCTGCTGAAGATTGCATTTTCACAGATTATGCCAAGGGTGGTAGGCCAGTCCAGAATCATTACATCGTCACGTCAGGGCCTCTGGAACTTATCTATGGTAAGGCTAAGAATTTTCTATGGAAGTTTAACTTCTATTTAGGTGAGAAGGTGAATATTAATTCTCATTATAACGTACATTAAAAAATATTGAAGAACTGAATCATCTCCCAGTTTGGAATCTTTGAAGCCGGGAGGCAGATCTTAGCTTGGGTCTGCCTAATTTAGGCTATGGCTGATTCCACTCTCGACGGCAAAAGCTTTGCCTTGCAACTGCTTAATAGTTCCAAGTCGGTAAAAACTGATTAATCATTCATTCACCATTGATGTCAATTACCAACCTGATTCGTTTTAACAACCTGCGGGGCGACATCTTCGGGGGTGTCACTGCCGCCATCGTATCTTTACCGAAATTAATGGGTCTAAAGCCTCCCCCTTCCAGGGGGACTTTTCTTGATTCGTGCTAGAATAATTTATGTCAGGCACAACAACGTAAAATGCTGGTATTT
>NZ_JACJPW010000059.1 GCF_014696265.1 Aerosakkonema funiforme FACHB-1375
GCCTGCCCTTTAGGGGGCAGGCAGTCAAAAACCAATATTATAAAGGCTTTGGCAATTTTTGGAGATGTCTATTGAGAAAGTCGGTGTTTAAGGTGTTGATCTCCGTTTGAACTGAAGTGAGTAGAGCAACGACTTGTTGGAGACGATTTTGCAGTTGGGTTTTCTGCGCCGCCAGGTCTGCGCTAGGAGTTTCTAGAATTTTCAGTTCATTTTGCAACTGAGTTAATTTTTCTTGCGCTCGTTGTAACTCAATGGTTTTATTGTCTAGGGCTTGTTTGGCATTGGCAATGTTATTATTGCTGACTCGACCAAGATTGACAATTTTCCACTGTTGATGCCATTGGTAATGAGCTGGCCAAATCCCAATCCGGCGATCGTAATGACCAGCGTAAAAGTCCCAAACATTATTATTGTCCTGACGACTCCGAATGATCCAGTATCCCTCAGAATTTTTCTCCAACTTCCAATGGTAATTCGGAGAGTTCATATCAGCATTCAGATCCCCTTTTGTCGGCTCGCCCACAACAGGAATTTTTAGGGTGCGATCGCTGTAGGAGCTAATAATGCGATAATAACCGGAATCAACCGCTTCAAATTTGAAGTCAATGGTCTTGTCGGCGATATTATCATTACCCGCCAGTATTTCAGTGAAACGATCGAAATAGGCTGTCCATTGTTCAGCATAGTCTCGACAGATGATTTTACACCAGTAGTTAAACAAGTTATTAACTTCTGCCTGATAATTTGTCTGGCATTGATTCAGTTGATTTTGGAGACTACTGATGAGAGCTTGTTGATTGCTGATTTCAGTTTTTTTGGCACTGATTAAGATGGGAAGTTGGGTGGCTGAAATTTGTTCCTGAGCAATAATAGCCGCCAGTTTGCTTTCTATGTCTCGTTTTTCGACAATAATCGTCCCTTCTTGTTGCTCTTTCACCCGCAACATTGGCACTTTGCCTTCTAAGGACAATTGATTATCAGCCAAAGTTGTCAGGTTAACCGTGTCCGTATATCGAGCTTCGGTAATCACATCAGATATTAACTGAATCGTTTGTTTGCGAATATCTAATGTTGTCCAAGTGCCTTTGAGATTACCAATGCCAAAAGAACGTACTAAAGACACGCCATCGGGAACCACAAAGCGGCATTTAGCCTGATACCATCCTCCACCGATATCAATAAATTCGGTGGCATTGGGCGTAATATTAATCCAATCTAAAGAACTGCGATTATTTTTGCCTTTGTAGGTAATCGCAAAAATTTTGCCATTGGCTCCATCCACATTATTCGGATTGACCGCCGGAGTCACTTTAAACTCAAATTCTTCGGAGTATGTCGCCCCTTCAGAGACAGCGAATAGTTCCTCATTTTCGTACTTAATTGCGGGAGTTGTTGTACCTGGAAGGTTGCGGGATAGGGAAACAGCGCTGACATAAGCACCGCCATAAACAATGCCATCATTGTTATTCACGGAAAAATCGAGGACTCGACATTCTTTATCTTCTTCAACCACCGCACCTAATCGCCAGTAACCGACTAAACCGACCTCTTTACCAGTCAGTTGCAGGTACATAGAATCTTTGATCTGGGCTTCTGTGCGGACGATTTTCCAGAGTCGAGCATCGGCGATTTGACCCTTGAAATAATTAATTCCTGCCCCATCTAAACTACAACCAATGTATAGAGGTGTTTTATCTACAATCAAACTGCCACCTGTAGGCCCTTGGGTAATCAGTTTGCCATTGATGTAGGTTTTGGCTGTGGTGCCATCGTTGGTAATAGCGACGTGATTCCATTGATTCCAAGTAATCGCACCATTGGGTGTATCAGGAGCTCCAGCATTACCTGATGATGAAGTATGGAAACGATGGTGAATGAATCCATTACTGTTTAACCAGATATTAAAATTCCGACCCGGTTTGCCGATGATTCCTTGCCAAGCATCAAGAGGATTCTCAGGTTTAATCCAAACTTCTACGGTGTAGGTGGTAATGTGGAAATCAGGATTATCCGGCAAAGCTACATAATCATTCACCCCATCAAAAACCAAACCCCGCCGTTTCAGCGATTCCATTTTTAGGTTAACGGCAGTTCCGGTTTGCCATTTAATATCATCGAGGCTGAAGGTTTTATCGTCAATTTTCGTGACGGTGTAGGTGCCGTTATAATCTCTGGTATCGACAATCTGGACTGATTCCCCAGTATTTAAACCGTGATTGAAGGCGGTAATTCTTAATTTCCCGGTACTGGTAATTTCACAACCCGTTACCGCACCATTAAAAACTAACCCCGTTTGTTCTTCGGGGATAACTTCCCAGTTTCCTAACACTGGACTCGGTGGTGTCACTTCAAAGACATTATCATCTATTTTGGTGATGCCTTGTTGGAAGCTATTGTAGTTGCGAGTTCCACTAATTTTCACTTGGTTAATTTTTGTGGGATCGAGGTTAGTTACCGTTGACGAAACGACATTGACTGCATCTTCTTCTCCCTGTTGCAAACAAGCAATCTGTCCTTGGGGCGGTGGGGTGGTTGTGCCAATGATTTTGACGTTATCTAAGTTGTTTAAGGGTAATAAAACTTGACGAGCCGTATTGCGCCAAATTTTCTCCGTCGCCGTGGGAGCAATTTGCGACAATGTACCATCGCCTGCTACGGCAAAACTGAAGGCTGCCACATTCCCCGTACTCATGGGAATGGCTAACATGACTTTGGTACTATCCCGTAATAACTGCATCCCGTCGTCGGTTTGCTGTTCCCGTTGTACGTCGTATTTCGTAGCGCTTAAACCGCTAACAACCGTCAGAGTTCCTAAATCTAAGGTGCGTTTGATAATCCCGGCAAGACTACGAGGAATCAGATTATCATTTGATTCTTCAAAAACGGTGTAATCTTGCACATCAAACAGCCCCTCTTCTGACATTAGCAGAGTTGTCAGTTCGACTTTCTTGCTTTGGCTGTTGTAGGCAAAAATATGCCAGCGATAAACGTCATTTTCAATAGTGGGAACTAAAACAACAGAAAACCAGCCGTTTTGCAGGTTATTGATTAAACTTAATTCAGTGGTGGGTTCGTAAAAAAATTTCCCATTAATGTCGCGGAAGTCCAGGGTGTCAATATTAGTAAGTCCACTGGCTCCTTTTTTCATGTTTTTACTGGCTTCGTGTTTCTGGCGACTGCGCTTAAACCGTACTTCTAGTTTGCGGTTCAGCTTGTTAGTCATGCCATCTAACACAAATCGGTCTACCAGTAGAGTATTAGATTTGGACTGGCGGAACACATAAACATGACCCAAGGCAGAAATCAGTTGTACAGGTGCAACGGCAGTTTGGTCGAAGGTTTTGTAGCGAGAACGTAAAACAAAACTACTAGAATTGGCCATATCGGTCAATTCTGCGGTTTCTTGGTCGATGACTGACTGGTCATCGTCTTCATTGGGAAATTCTAATTCTTGCCAACTTTCCCAACCTGTTCTTTGTTCCGGTGGTGTGTTGAGGTAGCTGTCTTCAAAACCGTCTTGTTTGACGCTGTACCAAATTTTACCATCGGCATCGGTGGCAACAATTACTACTTTACCCTCGTGGGCAATGGTATTGATATGTTGGAGCTTCTCTTTACTTAGATACATATGATACCAAATGTGTCAACGGTCTTTTTATACATTTAAAAACACGTCTTTAGATAGAGGCGTTATAATTTTTTATTTATCTTAAATATGATTAATTATTTAACCCACATTCCGCACCCTAAAGTGTCACACACGCTCAAAGTAGTGTGGTGAGAGTTTTTGCTTGTTACATATAGGGTTTAGTTGATTTGTCCTATACTAAATATGAGACAAATAGAAGGTGCGACACACTACATCTAGGGGATGGGGAATGTGGGATTTAAGTTGAAAAGTTTAGTTATATATAGTAGTTTGTGTAGAAATATTAATCGCGATCGTCAACAATCTTTTTGCCCGAATGCTAATGCCTACGGAACGCTATAGGCTAAGGCGAACGCGCTGCCTTGGCCTTTGAGAGTGGGTAAGGTACAGTAATTACTCATAGTGGAAGAGTGGAAAAAATTCTGTACCATCAGCGGCTGCAACGCTAAGCAGATCGACTGGTTGTATCCAAAACTTTACTTTTGACAAAATTCAACCCAGCCCTCACGTAAATTTCCAGTTTTTCCGGTAGCGTCACGGAAGAAAGATAACTTTGGACAAGTGGCTGATATTGCGCCTCGATACCTCCATTCGCTTGACAAACACCTATACCCGCCCCCATAAGACAATTAGTATACTTATACAAAGATGGGAATTTCTCCCGTATCCAATAGGCGTGAAGGATTGAGATTCTGGCTGGTCGCAATTTGTCCTTAGTGGTAGCGTTAGCGTTATTACCGTGTATCCGATAAAAACCCAATTCTTTATACACGACAACGCCTTTACTCAGAAATAATGATGGAAAGATTAGAAAGGTTTCGTTGAGCAAAGTTGATTGGTCTTTTTCGGGTATTGGTAAAATTTTTTGGAGGAGCGATCGCCTTGCAGAAATCCCTGAAGTAGAAGAGTAGGGAAAATTTTTACCTGGTTTGCCTTGTTTGGTTTTTTCTCGCAAATCGTACTCCCGAACTGTACCTGCATAGTGATCGGGAATAGATTTATTGTCGGCGATATCCTTCAAATTCACATCCACAAATTTGAGGCGATCGAAACACCAACCCAAGTCTTGCCGATCGCCCAAAGCATTTACAACTTCTGCTACTTTTTTTGACAAATAGAGATCGTCGGCATCCAAAAAACAGATAATATCACCCCGACTGGCGGCAAAACCCGCATTGAACGCCGAAACTTGTCCGCCATTTGGCTTTAGCAATGGAATAATTTTATCCCCGTAACTGGCGATAATTTCTCGCGAATTGTCAGTGGAACCATCATCCACCACAATTACTTCTGTATGGGGATAAGTTTGTTGCAGTGCGCTGTCAATAGCATCTGGCAAGAAGCCTGCGTAGTTATGGTTGTTAATGAGGATGCTAACTAAAGGTTTATCCTTCATGTTTTACTCCCTTGAGGCTGTAAAAGTACCCACCACCAAGCGGCGTCCAAATCTTTCACAGATTTAATTGTATCGGGCAATGATTGAGTTGGCAGGGGGATACGTACAATATTTTCTTGGAGAATTGCAAAACCCGATTCTTGAACGATCGGATACCAAGATGGTAAGCGCAAGCGATTGCACCACCCATGAGTTTTGACGCATCGTCGCGCCCAAGCTTCTTCGTCGTATTCCAAAAATTCCAGCCAATTTCCATTGACGGTGTTGTCATCTTTAATATGGAAGTGATCGCGCAAATCGACGATGTGCAAGTGGATAGCTTCCGGTTTGGAAATACGTCGCAATTCTTGAAATAGTTGCGCTGGTTCCCGAACGTGTTCCAGTACGGATTTGCTGTAAATTATATCTACGGAAGCATCGGGTAATGGGAGGTGTACGCCATCGTAATTAACGTATTCTAACCGACGCGCAATTTCGTTCAAATCGACGCCGTTTAGATGGGCGGTAAGTTGTGGAAATTTGATGCGATCGGTCTCTATACTCCTCAAATAACTTACCAGTTCCTCGTATTCCTTCCCTTCCTGAAACGGAACCTTCATAAAAGGTTCTGTATCCACCATGATCGATCGACTCGCGCCAGCGAGTAGCATCAAAAAAGCAATATCGGGCGAGTTTCCCGTCCCTAACTCCAAACAGACTTTTCCCGTCACAGGAAAGTTGCGATCGCCAATCAGTTGACTGTACCTTTCTAACACATCAACTACTTGCGACGGAACGTGATCTGTCCCTCCTTCAAATTTATTTAAATTTCCTTTGATCGAGCGGACAAAATTACCTAACCAAGGCAGGTTATTCCATAGAAAACTGCGAACGTTAGTTGTAATGGCGGCGATTGTATTTGGCATAATTACTGACTCGCTTCACAATTTTTCAAAACCTGTAATATCTTGTTAGCTATATGATTCCAATTCATGCAATTTTTCATCTTGTCGCGTGCTTTTTCCGACATCGATACCAACATATAATTATCGGAGAGTAACGCCATGATGCGTTCAGCTAAAACTTCAGGTGTAGGCTGAGGAATAACCACACCGTTCACTTCGTTATCGACAATTTCTGGCATTCCATCCTGGGCAGAGACAATACAAGGAACTCCATAATTCATCGCCTCCAATAAAAAGACTGGGAAAGGATCGCAATAGGCCGGTGAAACGACTAAATCTGTGTTCAGAAACAAATCGCGCATATCCGAACGAGATGAAACATGACCGGGATTTTCAATACCATCCCGATCGATTGACATTTTTTTACCGACGATCGTCAACTTAGCATCGGGAAGTGCCTGTTTCACCTTTTTAAAGGCGGCCAATAGTAAATCTCCTCCTTTTCTTTCAAAATCAGAACCGTTAAACAAAATTCGCTTACTGCCAAAGCTTTTCTCCCCTTTATAAGGTTCTGGAAAATTGGCAGAAGCACCTACAACTGTTATTTTTTGAGGTTCTATGCTGTAGTCTTCGATTAAAGAAGTTTTTACGACATTACTCATCGTCAAAATATGATAAGCGCGTGCGTAAGCCAGACGTTCGCAGTCTAGCCAAAAATCAAGTTCTTTAGCGTTACTGAAAGGAGCCCAAGCCGACCAATTTTTCGCAGCCAGAGCCATAGTATAATCCAGGTACATCGCGTAAGGAATGTCGAATTTATCCCAAAATGGACAATACAAGGCAAATAAATGAAAAACTAAATCGGGTCTAAACTCAAATTCTCTAATTTTCTGCTCCGTCTCTTGAGATTTTTTAATAAATGTTTGCTGATTTTTGCGAAAAAACTTCTCGGCTGGCTTGAGGAGAAACTTAGGTAATAAGTTTTTGATTTTTTGCGATCGCCTAGTTTGGGTTAAATTACCTTGCGCTAGATACTCCAAGCGATCGACATGGGGAGACATCGCTTTGAATAGAAGCTGATAGCGCTCTAAAAACAAGGCATCTCCACTAACTAAAACCTTTTTAATTTCCATACTTTCGATTTCCCGAATGCGACTCAACCTGCAACACTTCTAAATACTGTGCGACAGCCTTTTCTAAAGAAAACTCAGCCGCCTTTTGTTGTAGCAATTTTGCATCTACGGGACGATCTAAAGTGCTGATAATTGCCTCTGCCATAGCTTCCGTATCCCCTACAGGTACTAGCTTTCCATACCGCCCATTCTCTAAAATCTCTGCTGGGCCACTTTTGCAGTCGGTAGAGACAGGGGAAGTTCCCGCCGCCATAGCCTCAATAAGTACAGTGGGTAGTCCCTCAAATAAGGAGGAAAGTACAAATACTGCCGATCGCGCCATATAAGCGTAGGGATTCGCCACAAACCCAGGTAAAGCGACATTTTCCGCGACACCCAGCTCGCGCACCAAAGCCTCCAAGTAGGGGCGATCGATCCCCTCACCCAAGATTATCAGCCTAGCCGGACGCTGGCTGTGTACTTTTGCAAAAGCGCGAATAAGTGTAGGAAAGTCTTTCTGCTTCTCTAAACGTCCCACACCTAAAATTACTGGCGGCGAATCGGGCGCAAACCAAGGGTGTTGGGGAAATTCAGTTATTTTTTGGAAAAGCTCTGGGGTGACAACCGGATTGTAGATCGCTTTCAGATTGTCCGACCTAAAACCCAGATTCACCAAATCTTCTGCAACGCCTTGGGATACCGCCACAACTGCATCTGCCTGGGGATAGAACCAGCGTGCTAAATAAGGCCCTATTCGTCTTTTTATCCCTTGCGTTGTGATTTGAGATTCCCAGGAAAGAGTGTTATGTACGCTCACTACTATACGGGTAGATACGCCAGCTAATTTGCGACTCCACAGAGCGATTAAATTAGTATCTTCAAAAGCGGTGAGTAGAGTTGTTGGTTGTGACTGGTGGAGATAACGTACAAAGGCAGGCATACTCAGTAGCAGTCGTTTGTACCCCAAATTGACGACTCGCACCTCTGGCGGTATGAGAGCAAGGAAAGGCCCTTCTGCCCTAACTAAAACTAAGTCTACATTTACACCGCGATCGACAAAACCCCCAATCAAGTTAACGATTACTTTCTCGGCTCCACCACCCGTGAGAGTGGGGTGAAAAATTGCCAGTTTGTCCACCCTTATTTCTCCTTTTTAATAATCAGGGGATATGCCACCTCTAATGCCTTTATAAAGCTGGATCAATTCTCGGTCGGAAAGGATGCGATCGCTCTTTTTACCCATAAAGTAATATCCCGATGCTGCATCGAATGTGCCCGGTTTGTCAACTAAGAAATAATCGAAGTATTTCCACCAAAAGGATGTAAACCGGGCGAACGCTGTCACCAATGCTTGTGCGGCTGTTGATTTGACAAAACTCAACAAAAAGTATTGATAAGCCCAAGCTAGTGCCATTCCCGGCCCGCAAACCACTCCACTAGAAACTTCTTCAAACTTGCGAAATAAACGGCGATGTCCTAAGTAGGTAAAGCGAGTAAAATCATATCTGCCCATGTGAACTTGCTGCATGAACGGAGTTTCTGCATAAACTACCCCATTATCTTTGAGAACTCGGTAAATTTCTTCTACGCATCGTTGGGGATCGACAACGTGCTCCAGTACAGCTTGGGCAATTACGGCATCAAAGCAAGCATCGGCAAAGGGAATATCGTGAGCATCGCAGATTAATTGGGCTGTTGGCCCGAAAGAAACATCGCTGCCGACAATTTCTATTGATGGAACTGATAAGAGAGCTTCCATTCCTTGCCCCAATATGCCACCACCCAGGACGAGAACTTTAGGGGTTGGGCTTAGTTTTTGAACTTGAAGGGCAAACATTTCATAATTCTCTTTCGTCCTCAGATTGGCCGAAATTGCTGGCACTAAATTCATCAATAACCGTTGAATTTTTGTTTTCGGTTTGATGTTGAAAGTGGTACTTTCGTAATTAATAAAATCTTTGAGGTTAAAAATACTGGCTGATTCATTTATTAAAACAGGTACGCCATCTATTACTGGAAACACGGTTTGGCACTGGTAATTGGTGCATTTTAATTTTTCGGTTGCCAATTCCAGTTTTGACTTACAAACCGGACAGCGGAGCATTTTTTGTGTGTTTTCGGTTAGTTCGATCTGGGTAGTTGCAGGCATAGGGTCTTTCGGGTTTATCGTGGAAAATGTTTGTCTATGTTAGGCGTGACATAAATTTTAAGTAGTTTCAGCTAAACTTTCTTGTTCTGGGTATTGGGTAAATAAACTCGGCTCTCGCGGTCGCATAGTCCTGGCAGAAAAGGCGGCTGCGGAATAAAATATCCAGAGGAGAGAGTTGACTTCTAAATTGGTACTTTCGGTGATGTTATACATAAAGAAATAGGTGACGTACAAAAGGGGCCACAAATCTTCTGGGTCTTTAGTGAAACGCACCCAAGTAATTCCTCGGATGTAAGTTGATACCATACTAAGTACAAAAAACATCAGCCCCAGCAAGCCAAGTTCGGCAGCTACATTGATAAAGCCATTGTGAGCTTGGGAGACTCTGATGCGAAGGTAATCCCAAACAGCCTTTTCTCCTGCACCGCCGTCGGCGAAGAATGCTTGAAACCCGTAGCCTAACCAAGGACGTTGGCTGATGAGATTGATGGAAGCTTCCCAAATATATGTACGACCTGTGAGGGAGGGATCTTTGCCCAGTTTAAATAGAAAAGGTTCCCAATTTTCCACCAAAAATGTCAGGACACTGCCACCTATTAATATGATGGTAATTAAAAAAGGAACGAGTATAGAGCCGGTCGATCGCAAAGCTTTGTAGAGAGGGACAAGAGCGGTCAGGGTTAAAATAATGAGCAAGGCGCTTTTGGAATTTGTCAGTTGAATCAGCAGAACCGCAATACCGAATACAGTCCACCATATGAAACGGTGTTTGCGACTGCCCAAGGCAACCAGTAAAATTGGTAGACCGTATGCAACCAGAAAGCGAGCAAAAATATTTTTCTGCAAAAAAGGCCCCCGCCAGCATCCCGCATTAAATCCGGTTTCTACTGCGGCTCCCCGAAATGCTAGGGAATACAATAAACTAAATACGGCGGCAATACCGACGGCGACGGCAAATATGCGGACTAGCTCTTTGACGCTAAAACGGGAAGCCAAGTACAACCCAAACAAGGTGGTCAGCAACATTAATCTACCTTGTTTTTGGGATATGTCTGGAAAATCAGACCACATAAAAGAGCTGACAACAATTATCATCAAACCCCACATAAATGGGTCTCTTAAAGCCGGACGGATAACAGTTTTTAAGCGTGCTAGAAGTAGGCAAATAGTGGCTCCGTAAGTGAGATACCTTACGACTGAAAATATTTTGTCGAACGGGGAAGAAACTGAAGATTCTCCCGAATCGGAGCCATTGTAATAGCTTGCTATGCTTAATACTCCTGTGAAAACTAGCAAGGCGAAAATTGCCAATCTCTTTTCCAGTACGGGATTCACAACTTTAGCTGATGGTAAACAACTTTTGGGTTAATCTTGAGTTTTTATGGCTATGCGATCGCCGCTACTTAACAAGTTTTTACATTATTTCTTGTTTTTTCAGTCGTTAGTCTGAGCTATAGGCCGGACAGCCGTCAGTCAGGAGTGGAATTATTCCGCACCACGATAACACAATATAGGGCACGTCACCAGGTACGCGCAATCGATTCTACCCACTCTGGGTGAGGGGGAAGCGAAGCTTGCACTGTAGCCTATATGAGGTTGCTGAGGTTGCTTCTTATGTGTGCCAACAAAGGAGATAGGCGGAGCGAACCCACGATCGATCGACTAAATTTTAGATTGACTGGATTAGACATCTCCTCCAAAAGAATCTCAAAGGGCAGGCAGAATGCCTACCCCACAATAATTTTTGAAGATGTCTATTGTACTGTATTCAGTTCGGACATATACAATAAAAGCATTACCAATGCAGTTAAAGTAGTTTTTCTCTAGGAATACGATCGCTCGCTACGCACAAATCAACTCATCTAGGCTGAGCCAAAAAGCTTACAGCCACAAGAATCCCAGAATCCTACGGCGACCGTGCTATCTGTCCTTACCAAAAATTTCCCAACGTTCTCTCTCGATCGCACTTTTATGGAATCTAGACAATACACCGAAGACATAGATCTTAAAAAATACTGGCTTATCCTCAGACGCCGCTGGTTGCCATCAGGGCTGGTATTTGTGCTTGTTGTTACACTCGCTACCGCAGCTGCTTTGATTAAAAAGCCTAATTACGAAGCCGCAGGAAGGCTTTTATTTAAAAAGAAAAATACGACTTCTTCCCTAGTAACCGAGGCGGGAGAAAAAATCGGACAATTGGATACTCTAAACATGATGAATACACCTGTGGACACAGAAGCCCAGGTACTTCTTTCGATGCCAATTATCCAAAAGACGATCGAGTCGCTCAACCTCAAAGATGCACAAGGTAAATTTATACCGCCAGCAGCCTTTTTAGTAGGGGTGGGTGTGAAACCAATTAAGGGAACTGATGTTTTGCAGGTTACCTATAAAAGCAGAGATCCCAAGCAAGCCGCAGATGCAGTTAACCAACTGATGAATGCCTACGTAGAGATGAATATACTCACAAACCGAGCTGAGGCGGCGGCGGCGAGGGAGTTTATTGCCAAGGAGTTACCGAAAGTTCTCGCTACCGTTCGTCAAGCAGAAGCAGCTTTACGCAAATATAGAGAACAAAACAACATTGTGGCTTTGCAACAAGAAGCTATTATGGCTGTGGACGCTATCACCGGTATAGACAGACAACTTACCACAGCTCAGGCTCAGCTTGCAGATGCAACGGCGCGAGCTTCGGAAATTCAGAAAAAGATTAATTTGACTTCTCAGCAAGCTGTAAATCTCAGCTCTGCGAGTCAGTCTACGGGAGTTCAGCAGACATTAGAAGAACTCCAAAAAGTGGAAGCTCAGCTGACTCTGGAGCGCACTCGCTTTCAGGAAACGCACCCTCTGATAATTGATTTGGTTGATAAGAGAAATTCCCTCAAAGCTCTGCTACAGCAACGGGTAGGAGAAACTCTAGGCAAAGACGTACCAGTATCCAACGGGAATTTACAATTAGGCGATGTTAAACAAAAACTGACTGAAGATCTTGTCACTACAGAAGCGGAACGTTTGGGTTTGCTCAATCAAGTAACTAGCCTCAGTCGCGCCAGAACTGCTTACCAACAACGAGCTAGTGTTATACCCAAATTGCAACAGGGGGAAAAGGATCTAGAACGGCAAGTAGAAGCGGCTCAAGCTAGCTATCAGATTCTGTTAAAGAATTACCAAGAAGTACAAATTGCGGAAAATCAAAATGTCGGTAATGCTCGCGTGATTGAATACGCTAGCATTCCTGGAATGCCTGCTGATGATAAGAGAAAATTAATTATAGCTGCGGGAATTGTGGCAGGCGCAATGCTTTATGTAGTTACTGCTTTCCTTTTCGATTTGGCAGATCCATCGCTGAAAACTGCGAAAGAGGTGCGGGAAATATTCAAATATACCGTGCTGGGAATGATTCCTTCTTTTAAGAAGAAAATGCGGTTTCGCTTTGGCAAACACGATCCGATCGTACCGCCACTTCCGGTTCAAGACTCTCCTCATTCCATTATCAGCGAAACTTACCGAATGCTTCAGGCTAACCTGAAGTTTCTCAGTCCCGATCGCCCTTTGAAAGTTATTGTAGTCACAAGTTCTGTTTCCAAAGAAGGGAAATCCACAGTTTCGGCTAATTTGGCGACAGCAATGGCGCAATTGGGACGCCGGGTGTTGTTGATCGATGGGGATCTGCATCATCCCATCCAACATCACATTTGGGATTTAACTAATGTGGCGGGATTGAGCGATGTAATTGTCGGTCAAGCTGATGTGAAAATGGCTGTAAAATCGGTGATGGATAACCTCGATGTGCTGCCATCTGGAGTCATACCTCCCAATCCCTTGGCACTTCTGGATTCTCAGCGGATGACTTCTTTAATTGCGGATTTTTCCACGGATTATAATTTCGTAATTATCGATACGCCTCCCCTGGTACTTGTGCCGGACGCTCTCAGTTTGGGTAAATTGAGCGATGGTGTTTTAGTCGTAGTTCGTCCGGGTGTTTTGGATGCTGTGAGCGCTGCTGCTGCTAAGAGTTTTTTGGTGCAATCGGGTCAGAATATTCTCGGTTTAGTAGTCAATGGCGTGATTATCGAAAACGAACCGGACAGTTACTTCCACCACGCACGAGCATACTATCAGGAGTCTACCACCTCGAAAGTGCCTGCGTCGAGAAGTGAGAACGTTAGTTCGCGATCGTAATAGCAGAGGAGTGGGGGAGTGGGGGAGTGGGAGAGTGGGAGAGTGGGGGAAAACTACTCGTTACTCTGTCCAGTGTTTGGCTCTTTCTACTGCTTTTTGCCACTTTTTGTAGTTCGCTTGTGCTTGGGTGGCTCCTTCATCAGGGTGAAAAATTCGATCGACTTCTCGACTGGCGGTTAGTGTTGTATAATCTGGCCAGAAACCAATTGCCAAACCGGCAGCAAAGGCGGCTCCTTGTGCGGAAGCATCGAGAATAACGGGACGTTCTACTGGTATGCCTAATACATCGGCTTGCAATTGCATTAAAAAGTTATTTTGACAAGCGCCCCCGTCTACTTTTAACATATTTATATTGGTATCGCTGTCTTGGTTAATTGCTTCTACGACTTCTTTGACTTGAAATGCGATCGCTTCTAATACCGCCCTCACCATATGTTCTCGCTGCACTCCGGCGGTAATGCCGAAAAATGCTCCCCTCGCAGTCATATCCCAGTGGGGCGCACCCAATCCGCTTAAAGCTGGTACAAAGTAAACGCCGTTGTGATCGGTTACCCGTTGCGCCATCATTTCTGTATCGCTAGCGGCAGTAATTAGTTTAATGCCATCCCGCAACCATTGTATGCAAGCACCTGTGGTGAAGATACTTCCTTCAATGGCATAACCGGCTTTATTTGTTTGTGTCCAAGCTATTGTGGAGAGGAGTTGATTGTGCGATCGCGCTATCTTATCCCCTGTATGGGCAACTAGAAAGCAACCTGTGCCGTATGTGCATTTCAATAAACCGGGCCGATCGCATCCGTGAGCGAACAACGACGCCTGTTGATCTCCCAAAATAGCAGTTATCGGAATCGAAACTCCTAATATTTCCGGTTGAGTGTAACCGAATAATCCCAAACTCGGCTGAATTTTCGGCAACAAATGAGGGGGAATTCCAAATATTTCTAATAGTTTATCATCCCACTTTCTCGTTGTCAAATTCATCAACAAAGTGCGGCTGGCATTGCTATCATCGGTGGCGTGAACTTGTCCGCCTGTGAGATTCCACAATATCCAAGCATCAATCGTGCCTGCTAAAATATGATTCAAATCGATGGGTGGATATTCCCGTTGAATATATTCAAGTAACCAAGCTAACTTAGTGGCAGAAAAGTAAGCATCTAAAATTAATCCTGTGCGCTGATAGATATCTTCAGCATGACCTTGCTGCTTGAGACGATCGCACATCGGTGCAGTCCGTCTATCTTGCCAAACTATGGCATTATACAACGGTCGCCCTGTCGTTTTATCCCACAACAAACAAGTTTCTCGCTGTACCGTTAGTCCTATGGCCGCTACTTCTGTTGCAGCTATTCCCGCCTTCTGCAAAGCAGTTTGCATCGCCCAACAGGTATCTTGCCAAATTTCTCTGGGGTCGTGTTCTAGCCAACCCGGTTCCGGATAATATTGAGTCAATTCTTTATATGCCGAATTGACAATTTTACCTTCTTTATCAAAGATAATCGCTCTATTTCCGGTGGTGCCGAGATCGAGGGCGAGAATGTAGGATTTTGAATTGTTCATTAGAGGCTTTTGTTAAAGGTATTTAATTAGACATCTCCAGAAAAGAATCTTAAAGGGCAGGATGCCTACCCCACAATAATTTTGGGAGATGTCTATTGTAGGTGGGGGTTTGGCAGCGCTCCGAAGGATATGCTTTCGGAATTATACCTAAAGAAAGAGGTTAACTATCTGTTTATTCGGGAAAATCGGCAAGAAAGTTTTCTGGGCTGGGATCTGATTGTTTGCCGATAAATTTGAAACGAGAATTCTAAAAATTTACTATGACACAAGAGCAAGCGGCATTGAGGATGAAAATTGGCTCGAATTATCTGGGTAAGGGTCGTTGCGAATTTACCGTTTGGGCACCTTATCTTCAAGAGGTAGCCGTACAAATTATTTCACCAGAAGATCGCCTTATTCCAATGGTACAAGACGATCGCGGATACTGGAAAGTAACAGCTGAAGATGTCGAGCCGGGAACGCTCTATTTTTATAAGCTGGAAGGTTCTCTAGAAAGACCAGATCCAGCATCGCACTTTCAACCGGAGAGCGTACATGGCCCTTCTCAGGTAGTCGATCGCAACACGATGCAGTGGAACGATCGCGAGTGGTCTGGCGTTCCCCTGGAAGAAATGATTATCTACGAATTGCACGTCGGTACGTTTACTCCCGCAGGGACTTTTGATGCCATTATTCCCCGACTCAAGGAACTGCACGAACTGGGAGTGAATGCGATCGAAATTATGCCGATCGCGCAATTTCCAGGCAATCGCAACTGGGGCTATGATGGTGCCTATCTCTATGCGGTGCAGAATTCCTACGGTGGCCCAGAAGCATTAAAGGAACTCGTGAATGCCTGTCACCAGCAGGGTATAGCGGTAATTCTCGATGTCGTTTATAACCATTTTGGCCCAGAAGGAAACTACATCGGTAACTTTGGCCCTTTCTATACAGCCACCTACAAAACGCCTTGGGGCAATGCGATTAATTTTGATGATGCTCGCAGCGAAGGTGTGCGTAATTTCTTTATCGAAAATGCGCTGTATTGGTTTGAAGATTATCACATTGATGCCCTACGTTTGGATGCAGTCCATGCGATTTACGACTTGGGTGCCAAACACATTCTCTACGAACTTTCGGAAAGGGTGGATGCACTTGCCGAGCAGCTGGGTAAGAAACTTTATTTAATTGCGGAAAGCGATTTAAATGATGTGCGGGTGATACGCGATCGCTCTTTAGGCGGTCATGGCATTCACGCTCAGTGGAGCGACGATTTCCATCACACCCTACACACATTGCTAACGGGTGAGAATATTGGCTATTACAAAGATTTCGATAAGTGCGAATATCTGGCAACAGCCATCAAGGAAACTTTTGTTTATTCCTGGAAATTTTCCCCGTTCCGACGGCGATATCATGGCAGCGATGCTAGAGATTTTCCCGGCCACCAATTTGTCGTTTGCATCCAAAATCACGACCAAGTAGGCAATCGAATGCTCGGTGAAAGATTGTCGAAGCTGGTTTCTTTTGAAGCTCTCAAATTAGCTGCTGGCACTCTCTTGCTTTCACCTAATATTCCCCTACTTTTTATGGGGGAAGAGTATGGTGAAGAAGCGCCTTTCCTCTACTTCATCAGTCACACAGACCAAGTGCTAGTTGAAGCGGTCAGAAACGGCAGAAAGGAGGAATTTAAAGATTTTCACCTGGAAGGAGAGTTTCAAGACCCCTTCAGTTACTTGACTTTCTTTAAGTCCAAACTGAAATGGCAAAAACGCCAAGAAGGGAAGCACAAAGTTCTCTTAGAACTTTATCAGTATTTAATTCAGTTGCGCCGCACGCTTCCCCCTCTGAAAAAGCTAGACAAGCAAAATTTAGAGGTGTCGTGCAATGAAACAGATAAACTGGTGCAAGTTTGTCGTTGGAGTGATAAAAGTCAGGTATTTTATGTGCTGAATTTCAACGATAAAGAAGTTAGTTTTAAAGCTGCTGCTAACAGCGGTAATTGGCACAAGGTTCTAGATTCTGCCGATGAAAAGTGGATGGGTACTGGCTCCACTTTACCAGAACTATTTGCAGGGGAGGAGAAATTGACAATTCAGCCACAGAGTTTCGCACTATTTAGTTTGTAGTGGGGAGTAGGGTGCGTTCCGGCACCTTACAATATTTTTAGGCTGTTTGGGGTTTATGGTAAAAAATTTTCGCTTTTATTACAGATGAATGCGATCGATGGGTTAAGGCACAGTTCTTTAACGATCGGTTTTTTCCGCTCACCGATCGCCTGTGTCTAACCTACTCTACACTTGAATATAATTTTCAGCTGCAAACTGCTATATACCGCGCATTGAAATATGATATTATACAATAAGTTTCGATTGCTGACAATATTTAACCCCTAAAAATATTCAGATTCCCGAACCAGTACAGGCATAGTTGTTTTGCGTTTGGTTGTGTAGTGTACGGTTGCTACGGAGCGTAATTTGCTGTATAGAGAGAAGTAACGCGAGTTAAAATAGTTTCTGACTGAAAATGGGCAGAAACTTTATGTAGATTGGGTTTTAGGGAAAAGAGGCGATCGCTTCGCAGGCAGCACGGCGACTAGAATCCAATCGGTTTGCGATCGCATAACCGTAGAAGTTTCCATCCTCTAGGGTGTCCGCATCAGTAAATATACGTAAATCGGACGAACATATTTTAGTTAATTTTTGGGATCTTATTTATACTTAATACAGGCGAAAATTAATTGAGCCCTTGCTGTCAACAAGACTTTAATCATACAAGATGAATCATAGGAGAGCGATTAATTAGCTTATGTTGTCGAAAATAGGAGAAAATAATATGAACTTAACGGAGTTTATTACAGCTAACAATGTTAATTTAAATAATTGCGATCGCGAACAGATTCATCTTCCCGGTTCGATTCAACCTCATGGGGTTTTGTTTGTGCTATCGGAGCCAGATTTGCAGGTGGAACAAGTCAGTAACAACACCGAGATATTTCTAGGCATTTCCCCAGATTCCCTATTAGGCCAAAATCTCGCCATTTTGTTTGATGATGAACAAATTGGCAAAATCCAAAACTGCCTCAACGGCGATTTTGAAAATATTAATCCGTTAAAATTATTTGCTAATTTTGGCGGCCTAAGTATTGAATTAGATGGCATTATTCATCGCTCAGATAGAGGTAAAATAATTTTAGAAATCGAGCGAACGGATCATCCAGAAGATCGGAGCTTTTTTGGCTTTCACAAACTGACGAAAAGTACGCTCACCAAAATGCAAAAAGCAGCCAATTTGCGAGAGCTATGTAGAGTTATTGTGGCAGAAATTCGCCAGATTACAGGTTTCGATCGCGTCATGGCTTACCAATTTGATGCCGATGGAGCCGGTACAGTAATTGCCGAAGATAAACCAGATGAATGGGAAACCTATTTAGGATTGCGTTATCCGGATTCAGACATTCCCAAACAAGCGAAGCACTTATACACTCTCAATTGGTTGAGGTTAATTCCTGATGTTGATTACCAACCTGTTCCCATTGTCTGCCATACCCAAGATGGAGACAATTCTCCCCTCGACTTAAGCTTCAGCGTGCTGCGGAGTGTGTCTCCCATTCACATAAAATATCTCAAAAATATGGGAGTGGGCGCTTCTATGTCAATCTCCATAATTAAAAATAGGAAACTGTGGGGATTAATTGCTTGTCATCATCAAAAAACCAAGTATATTCCCTATTCTATCCGGACTGCTTGCGAATTTTTGGGGCAAGTGATGTCCTTAGAAATAGCTGGCAAAGAAGATTATGAAGATTTGGATTATAAAATTCGCATCAAGTCGATGCAGTCCCAATTAATTGATGCGGTTTCCCAATCAGAAGATTTTACAGATGTTTTGCTGGAAAACAGCACCAGCTTATTAGCAGCGGTAGGTGCAGAAGGAGCCGCTATCTGTAGGGATAAGGAGATAATTAGAATTGGTAAAACTCCAGAAATAGTGCAAATTCAGGATTTACTGGCTTGGTTGCCAGAACGATTCGAGCGAGACTTATTTGTGACAGATTGTTTACCTAAAATTTATCCCAAATCTGAAAATTTTCAGGCAGTTGGTAGCGGTTTATTAGCTCTAGCAATTAGTAAAATCCGCCAAAAGTACATCCTGTGGTTTCGTTCGGAACAAATTCAATTGGTAGATTGGGCTGGCAATCCGAATAAAACTAATCGAATTGAGTCAGATGGCAGCCTAACTATTTTTCCCCGCAAATCTTTTGAAAAATGGCAAGAAACCGTTTACGGTAAATCTTTGCCTTGGCAACCTTGGGAAATTGATGGCGCATTGGATTTGAGAAGCGCAATTGTGGGAATTGTCATGCGAAAAGCGGACGAATTAGCTGCGGTTAACTTGGAATTACAACGCAGTAATAGCGAATTGGATGCTTTTGCTTATATTGCTTCTCACGACTTAAAAGAACCTTTGCGCGGTATTCACAATTACGCAACTTTTCTGCTGGAAGATTATGGGAATATCCTTGATGCGGAAGGAACGGAAAAACTGGGAACTATGGTGCGCCTCACCAAGCGGATGGAAGATTTAATTAACGCTTTGTTACATTTTTCCCGATTGGGGCGACAAGAGTTGAATATGGCGTATATCGATTTAAATAATTTAGTCCAAATCGTAGCCGATCTGCTTCGTATTAGCAGCGACAATAATCATTTTTTGATTCAAATTCCACAAAAACTACCAATGGTGCAGGGCGATCGCATTTTAATTGAAGAAGTTTTTACGAACCTAATTACGAATGCTTTGAAATACAATAGACATCTCCAGAAAATTATCTCAAACGCAGGCAGGATGCCTACCCCACAAGAATTTTTGGAGATGTCTAATGAAAGTCCAGAAAAGTTGGTAGAAGTAGGTTTTCTCGACAACCATCCCCCAAATGTAAAGAATTTTATGGAAAATTCTCCAAATCAATTCTGGACTATCTACGTGCGAGATAATGGGATTGGGATTAGGGAAAAGCATTTAGATAGCATCTTCCGGATTTTCAAACGCCTGCACTCTCCTGGGAAGTACGGCGGCGGCACCGGCGCGGGGCTAACTATTGTTAAGAAGATTGTAGAGCGACACGGCGGCACAATCTGGGTAGAATCTAACTACGGGGAAGGCAGTACCTTTTATTTCACATTACCGAAATGAGCTTAAATACTTAATGATTCTTACAAAATGTTAAATCTGCTAAGGGGAGAAAAATGATTTTAGTTGTTGAAGATAGCGATGAAGATTTTACCGCCTTGGAAAGGGTGCTAAAACAATCGTTATGTAAAGCTCCAATTCATCGGGTGCGGGATGGAGACGAAGCCATTGACTATCTCTATCGCCAAGGCCCTTACGCCAATGCGGAACAGGCACCCCGTCCGTCGATAATTTTGATGGATTTGAATTTACCCGGAACTGATGGAAGAGATGTGATTCAACAAATCAAGCACGATTATACTTTAAAAATTATTCCAGTTGTGGTGCTGACTTCTTCGTCTAATCCCAAGGATGTTAGAGATTGTTACCAGAACGGTACGAACAGTTATATGCTCAAACCAATGGGGCTAGAACAATTAAAATTTACCATCACAGATTTTTTGCATTATTGGCTTGAATTGGCAATTATACCAGATAGTAGTATTAATCAAAAATGAGCGAGCGAAAAAGTGTTTTAATCATTGATGATGCGGCAGAAGATAGAACTGCTTATCGTCGCTTTTTAGAAAAAGAAAACACATATAAATATCGCTTTATAGAAGCTGAATTGGTGGCAGAAGGTTTGAGCTATTGTCAGCAGGAACTACCTGATGTGATTCTGCTAGATTTTGTGCTGCCCGATGCAGATGGAGTGGAGTTTATCGAGCAACTGAAGTTACAAAAAAATTGTTCCCAGTTACCGATAATTATGCTCACCGGACAGGGAAACGAAGAAATTGCTGTCCAAGCGATGAAAAGCGGGGCGCAAGATTATCTCGTGAAGGGTAAATTAACAGCAGAAGTTCTCTGTCGCTGCGTTCGCAATATAATTGAAAAATTTGAATTAATTTCTACATTAGAGAGACAACAGGAACAGGAACGATTAATTGCAGAAATTTCTCTGCGAATTCGCCAATCATTAGACATACAAAACGTGCTGGATCGAACTGTAGTGGAAGTACGGCAGCTATTGAAGGCAGACCGAGTTTTAGTTTACCAGTTCGCTCCGGATATGAGCGGTAAAATTGTGGCAGAGTCGGTGTTGCCTCAATGGAAAAGTTCTTTGAATGAGGACATCAAAGATACTTGCTTTGAGCAAAATAAGGCGGTAGAATACCGCCTGGGTAAAAAACGTGCGATCGCAGATATTTACACCGCCGGATTAACCGATTGCCATATTGAGCTTTTAGAAAAATTTGAAGTTAAAGCAAATTTGGTCGTACCGATTTCGATCCAACGTCAAGTTTCGGAAATAACTGCTGGGGAAATTCCACTAGATTCCCAACCATTATCTTATCTTTGGGGGTTACTGATTGCCCATCAATGTTCCGATACCCGTAACTGGAAAACGTGGGAGTTGCATTTTCTCGATCGCTTGGGCGTACAAATTGCCATTGCCATTCAACAAGCTAGCGCCTTAGCGCAAGCAAAATTTGAATTGGCAGAACGACGAAAAGCCGAAATCGCCTTAGCACAACTCAACGTCGAATTAGAGCAAAGAATTGCTCAACGTACTGCGGAACTGACTTTAGTCAACAAGAATCTTATTCAAGAGATTGCAGAACATCAAAAAACAGAAGCAGCGCTGAATTTACAAATCGAACGTTTGAATAAACTTTATCAGTTAGTAGCTGCACTCAACAAAGGCAATACCCTAGAAGAGATCTATCAAATTGGCTTGGAAGGGATACAACAAGCTCTCAAAGCGCCTTGTGCTACCCTTATGAGGGTAGGTGCAAACCAAATTTTCTGCCATGAAGCTTATGCTGCCCAAAAAGATAGTTGTAACAAACACATAGCAGCTTATTTTGAATCTTTCTTCGCACTGCTCAATACTGAGAAAATGGTGCTTTGGAATTGTCAAGAGCAGGAGGAAATTACACCGGAAATGGACGAGACGGAGGCAAATAAAAAAATTAAAGCATCTGCCTGTTTTCCACTGCGTTATCAAAATAATTTCCTGGGCAAAATCGTCGTTTTATACACTACAAATCATCTGTTTACTAAAGACGAAATTAGATTGGCTAAAACTATCGCCACTTACGTCGCTACTACTTTAACGCGCAAGCAAGGAGAAATCGCTTTACAGCGCAGCGAATCTCGCTTCCGGCGGTTGTTTGAATCGAACGTAGTTGGTATTGGTTTTGTCAGTATAGATGGGCAAATTATCGATGTAAACAATCATTTTTTATCAATGCTGGCTTACACCAGGGAAGATTTACAAGCGGGTAGATTGCGATGGGATACGATCGCACCACCAGAGTTTGCGGAAGCCGATCGATATGTACTCGAAGAACTTCGGTCTACAGGCTCCCTGGTACCTCAAGAAAAAGAGTATCTCACTAAAGATGGTCGCCGCGTCCCAGTATTGTTGGGTGCTGTGCAGTTAGAGGACGATCCGAATCAAGCAATTGCTGTGGTGTTGGATATTAGCGATCGCAAACGCGCAGAAATCGCTCTCCAAAAACAGTACGAACGCGAAAACTTGATTTTGACAATTACCCAACGCATTCGGGAAAACTTAGACCTAGAAACGATTCTCAATACCGCCGTAGAGCAAATTCATCAAGTTTTGCAAGCCGATCGCGTCTTAGTTTATCGAGTTTTTCCTAACCGCAGCGGTCAAGTAATTGCTGAAAGTATCAGTCCGGGTTTGACTGGAATTTTAAATCAAACTTACTCTGAAAAACTATTTCCAGAATACCTATATGAAAGCTATAAAAATGGCAAAATATTTGCTATTTCAGAATTAGAAAAAGAGCCATATAGTGATTGTTTAAAAGATTTCATAAAAACGCTGCAAGTGCTTTCCCAACTGTGTATTCCCATTATTAAACAACAAAATTTATGGGGTTTGTTAGTTGTCCACCAGTGTGCTTATGTTCGCGAATGGGAAACTTGGGAAAAAGAATTAATGAAGCAACTGGCAGAGCAATTAGCGATCGCCATTCAGCAATCGGAACTATACCAACAAGTGCAATTTGAATTGGCAGAAAGAGAACGATCTTTAGCAGAACAAAGGAAAATCAAAAAGGAATTGGAGGAAAGCAATAAAAATTTAGCGCTCCTCAATAGCCAATTAGCTCGTGCAACTCGCCTCAAAGATGAATTTCTGGCTAACATGAGTCACGAATTGCGAACTCCTCTCAATGTGATTTTAGGAATGTCGGAAGGATTGTTAGATGAAGTTTACGGTTCTTTGACAGACCGACAGCGAAAAGCGATTGTTATGCTTGAAAAAAGCGGTCAACATCTGTTAGATTTGATCCAAGATATTCTCGACCTTTCTAAAATAGAATCAGGCCAACTCGAATTGCAAATTACAAGAGTGCCTATCCGGAATTTGTGCGATTCTAGTATAGCTTTTGTGCGCCAACTAGCCCAGCAAAAAAATATTAAATTAATTACCGAAATTACGGGCGATATCGATGAAATTCCGGTAGACGATCGGCGAATGCGCCAAGCCCTGATCAATTTGCTCACCAATGCCGTAAAATTTACTCCAGATCGCGGTCAAGTAACCCTAGAAGTTTATACCAGCCAAACTACGCAAACGATATCTTTTAAGGTAAAAGATACTGGCATTGGCATTGCCGAAGAAGACATTGGCAAACTTTTTCAATCCTTTGTTCAAATTGACAGCAAATTGAACCGTCAATACGCCGGTACCGGCTTGGGTTTAGCTTTAGTGCGGCGCATTGTGGAAATGCACGGTGGCCAAGTTTCTGTAGTCAGCGAACTCGGTCGAGGTAGCGAATTTACAGTTTTGTTACCGTACCAAGGCAATCTCAAGCTCGATCGAGCTTTATCTATATTACCGAGAAACGATTCTGAGCGAAACTCAGAAATTATTAAGACTGGTTTAACCGCCAAAAAATCTCTATCTCCTTTGCTTTTGTTGGTAGAAGATAACGAAGAGAATATCGAAACATTTGTTAATTATTTCCAAGAAGAAGGCTATCAATTTGCGGTCGCTCGTAATGGCTTAGATGGCTTTAATTTAACCAGAAAACTTCAACCTCAATTGATTCTTATGGATATTCAAATGCCACAAGTAGATGGATTAACAGCGATTCAAATGATTCGTAATGAGGGTATAAATACTCCCATCATTGCCTTAACTGCCTTAGCCATGCCAGGAGACAAAGAAAAATGCTTAAGTGTCGGCGCAAATGAATATTTAACTAAACCTGTGAGATTAAAAAATTTGAAAAACCTCATCGATAAATTTGTTTATCCAGATGTCACAATAGAGTAAGATAGCCATGAAAAAACCCGCATCTATAATAGTAGTAGATGATGAGCAAAATAACTTTGATGTTATCGAAATATTGCTCTTTAAAGAAGGATACGATCTTCGTTACGCTGCCAGCGGTGACGAAGCAATTCGTCAACTGGAAGCGCAGCAGGCCGATGTCATATTGCTTGACGTTATGATGCCTGTATGCAATGGATTTGAAGTTTGCCGCACAATTAAAGCAAATCCCAAATGGCAGCATATCCCCATCCTCATGGTGACAGCATTAACTGCGAAAGAAGACTTAGCGAAAGGTTTAGAAATGGGTGCGGATGACTTCATTAGCAAACCGGTCAGTGGCATAGAACTGCGAGCCAGAGTTCGTTCTATGCTGCGGATTAAACATCAATACGATATGCTGCAAGAATTGCTGCAAGTTAAAGAAGCATCTCTGCAATTAAGAGAAGATATGGCATATGCGATCGTTCACGACCTTCGCAATCCTTTAGCAAGTATTTTGTTTGCTTGCGATATTTTGTCAATGGCCGATCTCGATCTAAAACAAAAGAAAAGAATAGATCGAATTGTTAGTTCCGGACAACGTTTAAAGTTCCTCATCGATAACTTATTAATCATGGCGAAACTCGATGCAGGTAAACTGGTACTTAACTGCACAGAAGTAGATTTATACGATATCGCTAAAGATGTTATTTCTGAATTTCAACAAATTGCTAATCAGAATCAAATAAAACTAATTGCTCACCTGCCAAAACCGGGAAAAACATTTCACTTGGATGATTCTCTGATCCGACGAGTTATCGATAACCTCCTCTCCAACGCAATCAAATTTTCTCCCTCAAAAGCTCAAGTTGAACTAAAAATTGATTATCTCTCGGCAGATAAATTGCAAATTCAGGTGAAAGATGGGGGCAAGGGAGTTAATGAAGAATTGCGTCAGTCCATATTTGAAAAATACGAAGTGGGAGAATTAGCTAAAGGAGTAGCTCAAACTGGCTTGGGCTTATCATTTTGTAAATTGGTAGTAGAAGCGCATGGCGGTCGCATTTTCGTAGAAAGCAATCAGCCCAAAGGAGCAATTTTTACAGTGGAAATTTGACATTATAATAACATCGTAAAAAGCTTTCATGAAACATCTCTACAATAACTTGCCATTAAAACAGAAAAATGACTGAGATAAAACTTTTGCGCGAAGTGGGCGTCTTGGCGGTGACCGTCACGATGCCCACCTTCGCAAGAGAGGATTTTAGATTTTGGATTTTCTAAGGAAGGTGGGCATTGCCCACCCTACTATTACCAAGCCCAAGCATCGCGCCATTTGACTGTGCCTTCACTGGCGACAAACCAGCGACGACCGACAACATTTTCTCGCAATGGCGATGTACCTTCGCGCAACATCGCGTACTTGTAAGAAATTAGTTTTCCGGCACTTTCATTAAAAGCAATTTCGCCAAACCAAGTGTTTTCGTTGATATATTCCAACTCGAAACCTTTGGCGATATCCCAGTTGCCTAACTCAGGACAATCACCGATGACGATAATCCTTTCACCCGGTTGAGTATTGACGCCATTGAGTTGCACCCGGACGATCGTTTGTCCTTTGACTCGTTCTGCAACGTGACTGATAATAATCACTTCCTTCGACTCTAGATGCAAGTCATACAAACAGCCATCTTTAACTTCAAACTTGCGCCGCGATAAAACATCGGTATGCTCTCCATCGGGCAAATCTGTATGCACAGATTCAATTGTGACAGGTTCGCCCTTATTCATCGCCACAAAACAGCGGTTTTCGCGATAACGTCGCACGTAACAATAAACATCGGGAGTGAGATATTTTTGCCACTGACTCCCCAGAGAAATTGCCGGATTCAATCGCCGCAAACCTGACAGCAACCGTACATCCCGATAGACAGGCGTTTCCATATCCCAATTTTGCATCATCGGGCGATTGTAAGGATCGTTGCCGCCATTTGTATCGTTGTGGAGATACTGTTCCGTGCCGTAATAAATGCAAGGAATACCGCGACTTGTCATAATCAAATCTATTGCCAACCGCAGCATATCCGGATCGGGATTCAGCGACTGAAACCGAGGCATATCGTGATTATCGATAAAGGTAATTAACTCGGTTGCCCCGTTGTAGCGAGAATCCATACTCAGGACATCTTGTATGAGATGAAATCCTCCTTCTGCTCCTTGAGCCAAAGCTGCCCGAATCGCTACGCAAAGACCAAAATCGAGAATTGTCATCCCAGAGCAGTTGGCAAATTCGAGCGATCGCTCATTTCTGGGGTCGTTATAAATCCACTCCCCAAACACAAAAATATCGGGTTTGTGGTTTTGGATATCGGCGTTAAACTCCTGCCAAAACCAAATCGGCATATGTTTAACCGTATCCACCCGCAAAGCATCGACACCTCGATCGAGCCATTGCTTAATCGACGATTTGATGTAGTTTCGATAATCGGGATTGTTTTCGTTGAAGGTTGCCAAACCTGCCAATTCGCAGTTTTGCACCTGCCATTCATCTTCCCAGTTAGTTACTTCACCATAGTGGTGATACCAACCATTTTTATCATCGTTGAAATCGGCAATCTTTACACCATCGTCGTAAAGTTCGCCCTTCTTACCGCTAAAATCCGGATTGCTGTGGTTACACACAATATCAAGAATAA
Source organism: Aerosakkonema funiforme FACHB-1375 (assembly GCF_014696265.1). GTDB lineage: Bacteria > Cyanobacteriota > Cyanobacteriia > Cyanobacteriales > Aerosakkonemataceae > Aerosakkonema > Aerosakkonema funiforme_A. The sequence goes on from NZ_JACJPW010000059.1 coordinate 27,077, forward strand.
ATTTCATTTTGCGTTTGTGCAATTCAGCAATCAACCTGTCAAAAGTTGTTTCCTTGCTTTCTTGGGTTTTGTTCAAAGAAGGATCTTCACCCTTTTTGATAAAGCGAGGATTAATTCGCTTAAAGTCTTTAATCCAGTAGCCGTGAATGGCGGCGCTATTCACAAATAATGCTTCCACTTGCTCGAACAGGGGAGTCAGCCATATCGCCGTGACTCCCAAGCTCTTTAAATAATCGAGTTTGTCGATAATTCCCTGTAAGTCTCCACCCCAATATTTTCCCCAATCTTGTCCTTCTGGGTCGTAAAGTTCTGGGTTTGGCCCTTCGCTGTTTTCCGGATCGCCATCATGGAAGCGATCGACAACTATGAAATAAATAGTTTCTTGGCGAAATTCAATGTCTCTAGTATACAGAAACTCCAAATCTATATCGGTTTCTGTTTTCTGTTCGGTTACTAGAGTATCAATTTCTTTGTATTGATCTCCTACCTCATATTGAACGGTCGAACGTTGAGACGGCGGGGTTGATACCATAACATTCCTTTATATTGCTGTAGAAAGTCTTTGCTGTTAGCTTTTACGAAAACCCATTCTCGTGCGAGTATTACCTATTTCAGAGTGATTTCTCTTGTGTCTTAAGGTAGATTTTTTTAGTTTATAACCGATGCAGTTAGTTAAGGGAGAGGGGTATTACCCCGTAGTGTCGTGAAAAAAGCTAATACTCGATCTTTATTAAATTTATTTAACATATTTTTATAATTTTTTACTTGGTAAAATATACATTCCTCCTTAAGCGGGATGTATTTTTGCTGCCACATACTAGAAGTTCTGCGAAACTAACTAAAAATATACTCGAATTTTGATTAAAAAATAGAATAAATACTACTTTTGAAAGAAAGCGATCGCCATTTGCAAATAAAAGCGAACCGACCCTATAAGCGTAATGCAAAATGGAATTACTCAAAAGATCGCGATGAGGTAAAACATGGTCGCAACTCAATTAGGAATCGGCACCGACCTGACATTATTCACCGAAGATGACGTTTATCTATTCAACGAAGGCTCTCACTTCAACTTGTATGAAAAATTGGGTTCTCACCCAATGACGCACAACAATGTACAGGGAACCTACTTCGCAGTTTGGGCTCCCAACGCCGTTTATGTCACCGTAAAAGGTGATTTTAACGGTTGGGGTCGCGATCGCAATCCGCTGAAAGCAAGAGGACTAACAGGAATTTGGGAAGGCTTTATTCCCGGCGTCAAAAAAGGAGATGTTTACAAGTACCACATCGTTTCCCGCAGCGGTTATGAGGTAGAAAAAGCAGACCCTATGGCGCTTGCTTACGAGATACCTCCCAAAACCGCCTCTGTCGTTTGGGATAGCGAATATACTTGGAACGATCGCGAATGGATGGCAAAGCGCGGCAAACGCAATACCCTCAATGCCCCCATTTCCATTTACGAAATGCACATCGGTTCTTGGATGCGAGTACCGGAAGATGGAAATCGTTCTCTCTCCTATCGAGAACTTGCCCCCAAACTGACAGAATACTTGCAAAAAATGGGCTTCACTCACGTAGAATTTCTCCCCATCACAGAACATCCATTCTTCGCTTCTTGGGGCTACCAAGCTACAGGTTACTTCGCCCCCACCAGTCGTTACGGAACTCTGCAAGACTTCATGTATCTGGTGGATTATTTGCACCAGAACGATATCGGCGTTATCTTAGATTGGGTGCCTTCTCATTTCCCTACAGACCTATTTGCCCTATCCTATTTTGATGGCACGCACCTCTACGAACACGCCGATCCGCGTCAAGGATATCACCCGGATTGGAATAGTGCTATCTTCAATTACGGACGCAACGAAGTCAAAAGTTTTCTGATCGGCAGTGCATTCTTTTGGTTGGAAAAATGCCACATTGATGGATTGCGAGTCGATGCGGTAGCTTCCATGCTTTACCTGGATTATTCTCGCAAACACGGCGAATGGGTAGCAAATCAATACGGCGGACATGAAAATTTGGAAGCAATTGCTTTCATCCGTCGCTTCAACGAAGCAATTTACGATCGCTTCCCCGATGTCATGACTATAGCGGAAGAATCAACCTCTTGGTCGATGGTATCTCGTCCCAGCTATTTAGGCGGTTTGGGATTCGGTTACAAGTGGGACATGGGATGGATGCACGACACCCTCAGCTACATGAGTCAAGACCCCATCCACCGCAGATATCATCACCGCCTGCTTACTTTCAGAATGCTGTATGCGTACAACGAAAACTTCATCTTACCGCTTTCTCACGATGAAGTCGTACACGGCAAAGGGTCGCTAATTGGTAAAATGCCGGGAGACTATTGGCAGCAATTTGCGAATTTGCGATCGCTCTTCGCTTATATGTACGCCTCCACCGCCAAAAAGCTACTATTTATGGGTGGCGAAATCGGTCAGTGGAGCGAATGGAACCACGACACCAGCTTAGATTGGCATTTGTTAGGTTATCCCACCCACGCCGGTTTGCAAAAATGGGTGGCTGACTTGAACAAAATTTACCGAGAAGAACCGGCACTTCACGAACTCGATTGCGACCCTAACGGTTTTGAATGGATTGATTGCAACGACTCGGAAAATAGCGTTGTCAGCTTAATTCGGAAAGGAAGTTGGGCGTTGCAAACAGAAGAATCAGAAGCATCTGCCGATCCAAAATCGCCAAAATCGATCGTCTTGGTAGTGTGCAATTTTACTCCCATACCTCGTTACAATTACCGAATTGGCGTTCCCACAGATGGCTACTGGAAAGAATTGCTCAACAGCGATGCTGGGGAATACGGCGGTAGCGGTGTCGGTAACTTCGGCGGTCAAGAAGCACAGGAAATTCCCTGTCACGGACGACCCTATTCTCTCAATCTGATTCTACCACCCTTGGGTGTTGTCTTCTTTAAGAACGAGCGATCGAAACAAGATTAGGACTTATACCAAATCCGGGTTGAGTACTCCTATTATTTAAAGGAGAGAGTGGAGAGTGGGGGAGTCGGAGAATGCAACATCTAGGCAGAAAAGGCGGGTAGCTAACCTGGATTTGGTATTTCGCAGCAGCCCTGAAGATTAAACACCGAAAAATCCTCTCTCTTTCTCTTGACAAGGTAACCTGATTGCGCTCGATCGCTTATAAATGAATGGCACTAAGATAAGCCGATCGGCGAGGCGGAGTGTCCTGTCCCAGCTAAACTTAGCGCCATTCCACTTCTAAATTCTGACTTACAGCTTTGCTTCACATAACTACTTCTTACGATAGAAGCTTAAAAAATATATTAACAGTTAAATTAAGCTCAACTAATCGTTAGAACAAAAACTTACAGGACTTCTGCAAGTGTCACTGCTAGAAAGCCTCCTGCAAATGTATTGTCCCATTTAGGATACTAGCCCTTCGTCTGAAATCGCACTTCTTTGTCCTTAACAAAATCGCCAATTTCAAACTTGAGATTCTAGATTGCCAGTGCTTTCTTCCATTCAAAATCTCAAATATGAAATTGCCAATTTCTCATGCGCTAGCTGATTCTATCTGACTATCATTTTTGAGTGAGTTTACAAATATGCACCTAGAAGTCTGGCCTGGAAATGTATATCCTTTAGGTTCCTTTTGGGATGGCAAAGGAACAAATTTCGCCTTATTCACCGAAAACGCCACAGCTGTAGAAGTTTGTTTATTTGACAAAGATGGTAACGAGAAACGCATCCCTCTGAATGAATATGACAACCGCGTTTGGCACTGCTACATACCCGGAGTAGCGCCGGGACAACGTTATGGCTTCCGAGTGCATGGCCCCTACGATCCATCGCAAGGTCATCGCTTCAACCCCAACAAACTTTTGATCGACCCTTATGCAAAAGCCATAGATGGCGATGTCGTCAGTGGGCCAGAACTGTTTGGCTACTCTTGGGAAGACCCAGCAGAAGACCTATCTTTCAGCGAATTGGATAGCGCCCACCTCATCCCGAAATCGGTTGTTATCGACGAATCTTTTGATTGGGAAGGCGATACACTCCTGCGAACTCCCTTCCACGAAACTATTATTTACGAAGTCCACGTCAAAGGCTTCACCCAACTCCAACCGAATATGCCAGAAGAACTGCGGGGTACATATGCCGGACTCGCCCATCCCGCCAGTATCGCCCACCTTCAATCATTAGGAATTACAGCAGTAGAACTGATGCCGGTGCATCACTTCCTCAGCTATCCCGGACATCTGCTTGATAAAGGACTGAAAAATTACTGGGGTTACGATTCCATCAATTACTTTGCCCCCTACTCCGGTTACAGTTCCGATCAAACTCCGGGGGGTCAGGTACGGGAATTTAAGGAAATGGTGAAAGCGCTGCACAAAGCCGGAATTGAAGTTATTTTGGATGTCGTTTACAACCACACCGGCGAAGGCAATCACAAAGGCCCTACCTTATCGTTTCGCGGTATAGATAACGCCGCTTACTATCAACTCTCGCCAGACGATCGCCGCTACTACATGGATTTTACCGGATGCGGCAATACCCTCAACGTCGGACATCCACAAATCTTGAAATTAATCATGGATAGTCTGCGCTACTGGGTATTGGAATGTCACGTCGATGGATTCCGGTTTGACCTTGCCTCCGCACTGGCACGCGAACTATTTTATGTGGATAGTTTGGCATCTTTCTTCACCATCATCCACCAAGACCCGGTACTCGCCGATGTCAAACTGATTGCCGAACCTTGGGACGTGGGAGAAGGCGGCTATCAAGTCGGTAACTTCCCCCTGCTGTGGTCGGAGTGGAATGGCAGGTATCGGGATGTCATGCGCGACTTCTGGCGCGGTGAGGATGGTAGTTTAGGAGAATTCGCTTACCGCTTGACTGGCAGTTCTGACTTGTACCAGATGAATGGGCGCAGTCCTTATGCCAGTATCAATTTTATTACCGCTCACGATGGCTTTACTCTCTACGATTTGGTCAGTTACAACGAAAAGCACAACGAAGCGAACGGAGAAGGTAACTGCGATGGCGAAAGTCACAATCGTTCTTGGAATTGTGGCGCAGAAGGGGATACCGATGACCCGGAAATATTGGCGTTGCGGGAACGACAAAAGCGCAATTTCTTGGTGACGCTGTTCCTCTCCCAAGGCGTACCGATGCTGCTTTACGGCGACGAAATGGAACGCACCCAAAAGGGTAACAACAATGCCTATTGTCAAGATAATGAAATTTCTTGGATAAATTGGGAATTTCCAAAACTAAAAGCCGATTTGTTAAATTTCGTTCGGCAGTTGATCTTTTTCCGCCGCAAGCATCCGGTATTCCAGCGACGCAAGTGGTTTCAAGGCAGACCCATCCACGGTAGGACTATCAGCGATATTGTCTGGTTCAATCCCGATGGTAGCGAGATGAGTGACGAACAGTGGAATGATGGTTTTGCTAAGTCAATTGGTGTTTTTTTGAACGGTGAGGAAATTCCCAGAGTTGGGCCGCAAGGTCAGCGCATCATGGATGAAAGCTTTCTGTTGTTCTTTAATGCCTACTGGGAAACGATCGAATTTCAGTTACCGGAGGGGATAGAAAACAGAGAGTGGCAAGTTGTCATCGATACTAAGGAGTCTGATTTTATCGAAGACGGCCCTATTTTCACAGATGGTAAAGCTGTACCTGTGACGGGGCGATCGATCGTGCTGTTGCGGCGTCTACCCTATTAGGGGTTAGGGAAGAGCGGGGGAGCGGGGGAGCGGGGGAGTGGAAGAATTAATATTTTCCCTTTTTCCTCTCCCTCTTCCCTCTTCCCTCTTCCCTCTTCCCTCTTCCCTCTTCCCTAACCCCTAACCCCTAACCCCTAGCCCCTAAGTATACTATGCTTCCAGAACTTGGCGGATGCGGCGTTCTAGACGATCGATATCCAAACTCCCTTCGTCGCGGGTAATGCGGCGCACAGTTGGGTTGACGTTAGCCAAATCTACTAATAAATCTTGGAGGATTTCTTGCTGCTGGCGAGATTGGGTAACCTCATGCGGTTCTTGTACCAAGTCCCGCACAATACTGTCTTCCGCACGCGAGGCAACTAAGGGGTCGCTTTCTCCTTCCACATGAACAAATGTGCGTCGTCCTGGGCCGCGTTCTTCTTCAATCGGCACGATCGCTGTCACTCGATCCGATCGCACATATTTGCCATATCCTAAATGTACTAAAACTGATGATTGTAGTTTCATTTTATTGAGCAATTCTCTAGTGACTTACCTCTATTTTAACGCCTGTAAAAATGGCTGTGCAGCTATACAATGAGCGGATTTTACCCTACTTTTAGATGGGGTTTCCTGTTGTCAGTTTCCGCACCAAACCTCCCACTTCATCAGTGTTATAAATACTGCGTTTTTGTCTGCTTTGTACGGTTACTTGCCAGCCACTTACCATCAACGGATCGCAAGGGTGGGGAAAAGTCGGACGTTCGCAACCATAAGCCCAATTCGTTCTTTCTGCCTTCACAATGCGGAGTGCGGAAACGGGCAATCTCCACTCTTGAGCAGCTGCTTTTAAAACAGCATTGGCAACTTGTGAAGGTAAATTGGCATCGCTGATATTGCTGGCTTTTTCATTCAACCGAATTTGGGAACCGTTACCGTTAGAATGATATACCAAACGCTGTCTTCCTCCTGCTACTGTCACCTCCCAAGCAAATATTCCTATTTCCGGGCAAGCTTCCCCCGGACGGGGCAAATTCAAACAGCCGTCAGTCATAATTTGTTTGGAACTAACAATGCGTAGCTGCGAAATTTGCAACCCCGTGCGTTGGGATGCCGATCGCAAAACGGCATTGACCACAGAGTTAGGCAATCTGTTGCGGTTCGACTCTCTTTGTTTGCCGATCGCACTGGTGTTTTCTGGAAGGGTGGCAGATTCAGCAACATCTCGATCGAAAATCGCAAAAATACCACTAACTGATAAAATTACACCCAAAATAAAAGCAGTAAAATTCCGGTCGATTGCAGTTCTTTTTTGAAAGATGAAGTGCATAAATATAGCTAGGGCGTCGGGGTTAGGGGTTAGGGGTTAGGGTCTAGGGGAAGAAATGCCTATCATCAAAGGTTTAGATTATTTAATCGTAGGGTGGGGGACGGCACGGGCGATAACTTCAGCATCAAAACCAATAATTAAATTACCTTGCCGTCAGCCACCATCCCAAAATCTCTAAGAAATACGAACATTCTTCAACATCAAACCGAAAGAGCTAACCAATAGTGGCGACGGCAGCTAAAGAGTGTAGGTTCCGCCTTACAAAAAGTTTAGACGATCGCTTTGCAGGAGCGATCGTCTAGCTTTGAAAAAACACCTATTGAAACAAATCTCGGCTCAATCCCCTTAAGGTTTGAGTACAATTTTGATGCAGTTGTCCTGTTTGTGCTTGAAAATTTCGTAGCCGTGCGGTGCTTGGTCTAGCGGTAGACGATGGGTAATCACAAAAGATGGGTCGATCTTACCACTTTGGATGAGATCGAGTAACGGACGCAAATACCGATGAACGTGGGTTTGTCCCATTTTAAAGGTCAAGCCTTTGTTCATCGCAGCACCCATCGGCACTTTGTCGATAAAGCCGCCATAAACGCCGGGAATTGATACAGTACCACCTTTGCGGCAGGCGACGATCGCTTGTCTGAGAACGTGAGGGCGATCGGTCTCCAATCGCACGGCTTGTTTGGCTTTATCGTACAATCCTTCTAGCCCCAAACCGTGAGCTTCCATTCCCACTGCATCCATCACTGCATCGGGACCGCGACCGCCCGTCATTTCTTTGAGGGCTTCACCAACATCGATTTCCTCAAAGTTGAGAACTTCTGCCCCGCTGTTTTTCGCCATTTGCAAACGTTCGGGAACGCGATCGATCGCAATGACTCGTTCGGCACCCAGCACATAAGCGCTTCTAATGGCGAATTGGCCTACTGGCCCACAGCCCCAGATGGCGACAGTATCACCGGGCTGAATATTGCAGTTTTCTGCTGCCATATATCCGGTAGGGAAGATATCAGTCAGAAACACGACTTGTTCGTCTGTCAATCCATCCGGAATCTTGAACAATCCCACATCGGCAAAGGGAACGCGAGCGTATTCCGCTTGACCTCCCGCGTAGCCGCCCAACATATGGGAGTAGCCGAAAATACCGGATGGGGAATAACCCATGATTTTTTCCGCTATCCAGGCGTTGGGGTTGGTGTTATCGCACAGAGACGTTAATTGCCGTTGACAGAAGAAACAGCCACCGCAGGCAATGGGAAAGGGAACGACTACGCGATCGCCTATTTTGACATTCTTGACTTCACTGCCCAGTTCAACGACTTCCCCCATGAATTCGTGCCCCAAGATGTCCCCTTGTTCCATCGTGGGGATGTAGCCGTCATAAAGATGCAGATCGGAACCGCAAATCGCCGTTGTTGTGATTTTAACGATGGCATCACGGGGATTGATGATTTTGGGATCGGGTACGGTTTCGACTCCCACTTTATTGTTGCCTTGCCAGCAAACTGCTTTCATTGTTTTTTCCTTTGTTGTTTGTTGCTAGTGCGATCGCTTATCGTTTTAGGCTTTAACGTCTTTAAGATGCTTTATGAAGCGCGGCAAGTTCTCAAATGTTATGCCACAAATTTGTCCAAACAGCGACTTAGTTAGAGTTATAGTTGAACGCTAATTACTTCTAATCTTTCAATAGTCTTAATTTGGATAGATTTCGCTATTACAAAAGTAGTAGTTTCCCAACCTTCGGATATTTGTATAAAAAAATACTTGTTGATTTAACAAAACTTACTGACTCGGCCAGAAACCTGGGTTGCTGGCAATTTTTCCAACGAAATGTGTAATAATAACATATTATTACTAAAATGCGTAAATTTTTAGGAAAGGTAAAAAATGACAGATGAACGTACTGAAGTATTAGCAGCCAACGAAGCTTTTTATCGAGCTTTTGAGAAAAAAGACATGGAAGCTATGAGTGCCGTTTGGTCGCAGGGAATTGCCACAGTTTGCATTCACCCCGGACGCAAGGCGCTCAAAGGATGGAAAGAGATTCGCTCTGCTTGGCAAACTATATTTAAAAACACTCAATACTTAGAAATTGACACAAATATTGTCACCACAGAGGTTCGCAACAATATCGGTTACGTCATCCTGGTAGAAAATGTTTTGCAAGTAAACTCTGGTCGAAAAGTCCAAGCCAAATCAACCGCTACCAATATATTTGAGTTTATGGGTGGAAAATGGTATTTAATCCATCACCACGGTAGTCCTTTGATGGGCTAAAATAACCCTCAAACTCACACGGCTAAAGCATCCGCCATTTGTAGATCTGTCCTGATTTGATAGCAGCGGTTTTTCAACATATCCCAAATTTTATTAGCCATCTCTACCGGATAGCGGAACCGCAGCAAATCATACTGGATAACATCCCCCAATCTGTCCCATTCCCCAAAGGTGTGGCAATTCTGGATTAGCTGTTCGACTGCTTTCTGCCAGCGTGCAAAAATGCGATAGCTAAAAAAGGAACAGCAGACCTTACCATCCATATCCCAGTACGACACGCACACTTGATGCTTCAGGCAGGTCACTTTCTTCACTTCTCTGACGGGAACGCCGAAGTTGCTGAGTGCTTGGGCTGCTTCCTCCTTAGATATGTTCCATTCGATCGGCTTTATTTTCCCAGCCGCAATCAAGCTTTGGCTTTTGCGGGACATCACGATCTCCCTTTTCCTTGTGGCCTTTATCTTTATTCGCTTCATCTTCTCTGCTAGAGCGAATTATTTTAATTATACGCCATAGCGTAAAAAAAGGCAATACTTTTGACATAGAATGTAATGTATAAACTAAGTTTAGATACCCCTATATCGATTAAGGTTAAAACTGGGAGCGAGCGAAGAGTGAAACAAAATTCAGGTCGTTATCGATTCAACCGTGAGGGAATCCTGCGCGTTGGAGAGATTCTTCGCGGTGCCAGAGAAACCAAGTGCTGGAGTCTCCAAGAGTTGCAGAATTATTGTGGACTTCCACCAAGCACATCCAGTGACATTGAAAATGGGTGTGTAACAAAAATTCACGCCGATACGCTGGAAACCTTGCGAGTAGCCCTAGAACCGCAAAATCCCCATACAGGTAGAACCTATACACTAGGGGAATTGTATGAATTGATGCTGGTTAAGGAAGAAATACTAAACGGCGTCAAAGGAAAAAGGTAGAAAATTGGTATTGTCTGCTCAATTGCACTGCAAGATTGCACTTGGGAGCCTTAAAAATATATTTTATACAGTATGCTGTATAACGTAAATGCCTCAGTGACCTAAAATGAATAAATAAGTTAAATAACCCTACTTTAATTTAGTTAGAGACTGTGGGCAAAAGTCAAGTGAGGCAAAGTTCAAGTCGATATCGATTCAACTCTCAGGGAGTCCTGCGTGTAGGAGAGATCCTTCGTAACGCCAGAGAAGCAAAAGGCTGGAGTCTCCAAGAATTGCAGGCTTATTGCCGTTTGCCAGCCAGTACAGCCAATAGCATTGAGAATGGGTTTGTCACTAAAATCCAGGCTGACACCCTAGAAACGTTACGGGTAGCTTTGGAACCGCAAAATCCTGAGACGGGCAAGACTTATACGCTGGGCGAATTATACGAATTGATGCTGGTGAAGGAAGAAATTACGAACGGCGTCAAAGGCAAAAAATAAAAGCTTGGGAATCGTCCGATCGATCGCACTTAACAACCAGGGGCTGCTACCCTAGCCAATAGAGTACCAGTCGCAAGTTAAGCAAGTAGAATGTCCCAGACATCGATCGCAGGCACAACGATCGCAGCGATCGCCACAGCAATTGTCCCCCAGCAGGGCAGCGTCGGTATTGTGCGAGTGTCAGGTACTCAAGCAATCGCGATCGCACGCGCCCTCTTCCACGCGCCAGGGAGTCAACCGTGGGAAACTCACCGCATCCTCTACGGTTACATCCGCCATCCGCAAACGCAGCAGCTAGTGGACGAAGCTTTGTTGCTAATCATGAAAGCACCACGCTCCTACACCCGCGAAGATGTGGTAGAGTTCCACTGTCACGGTGGCATCATCGCCGTGCAGCAAGTATTGCAGCTGTGCGTAGAACAAGGTGCCAGATTAGCACAACCGGGAGAATTTACCCTTCGCGCCTTCTTAAACGGGCGTTTGGATCTAACTCAGGCAGAAAGTATCGCCGATTTGGTGGGCGCTAAATCGCCCCAAGCTGCCCAAACTGCCCTCGCCGGATTGCAGGGAAAATTAGCGCAACCGATCCGGCAATTGCGCGTTACTTGTTTGGATATATTGGCAGAAATCGAAGCCAGAATCGATTTTGAGGAAGATTTGCCGCCTTTGGATGAAGAAGCCGTGAAAGCTCAACTAGAGCAAGTTTTGGCAGAAGTAACTCGCATTTTAGCAACAGCCGACAGGGGAGAATTGCTGCGTACCGGATTGAAAGTAGCAATTGTCGGGCGTCCGAATGTGGGTAAATCCAGCTTGCTGAACGCTTGGAGTCGCAGCGATCGCGCGATCGTCACCGATTTACCCGGCACCACCCGCGACGTTGTAGAATCGCATCTGGTAGTGGGTGGCATCCCCATACAAGTCCTGGATACAGCCGGAATTCGCGAAACCGCCGACGTGGTAGAAAAGATAGGCGTAGAGCGATCGCGTCATGCTGCTTCTCATGCCGATCTAGTATTGCTGACAGTAGACGCCCAAGCAGGTTGGACGCCTGATGATGAAGAAATCTACCTACAAGTCCAGCATCGCCCTGTCATTTTAGTTATCAATAAAATGGATTTAGTAGCAGAAGATAAATTAAAACTTCTGCAATCCAAAATCCTCTCTTGCGAAGGTGGGCATCGTGACGGTCACCGCCAAGACGCCCACTTCGCGCAAAATCCAAAATCCAAAATCCTCACCGCTGCTGCCCGCAACCAAGGTATTGATGCCCTAGAAAAAGCGATTTTAGCAGCAGTGCAATCTGGCGATATCCTGGCGGCTAACTTAGACTTGGCAATCAATCAACGTCAAGCCGAAGCCCTGACAAGAGCGCAAATTTCCCTCCAGCAAGTGCAAGCGACCATTGCCGATCGATTGCCGCTCGATTTCTGGACAATTGACTTGCGCGGTGCTATTCAAGCACTAGGAGAAATTACTGGTGAAGAAGTTACAGAATCGGTACTCGATCGAATATTCAGTCGATTTTGTATTGGTAAGTGATTAGAGATATTTCGGGTTGATGGTGAAAAATGTTCATTTTTATCATAGATGAGGGTAATGGTGGGTTACGGTACGGAAATTTAATTATTGGTTGAAAACCTGCATTTATCGCCTGTGCCGTCCACCACCCTACGAATCTGATAGAACATAATTTTTGTCCACTCCCCCACTCCCCCACTCTCCCACTCCCCACTCTCCCACTCGCAAGCCGCTATAATTACTTCTGGATCGCTACATGAGGAAGGCGACTCCACTCATTCCACGACCCATCGTAATTCCGAACGTTCGGATAGCCCAGTAGATACTTTAAGACAAACCAAGTGTAGCCAGAACGCCCACCGATCGCACAATAGGGAAACACTTCCTTGTCAAAGGTAATTCCCTTGCTGCTGTAAAGACTCTGCAACTCGTTGAACGATTTGAAAGTGCCATCCTCGTTGAGAGTCAGCAGATGTTCGATATGCACCGCACCGGGAATATGTCCAGCGCGTTCGGTTTCTGTCGGCGGTCGATCGAAGAAGTATTCGCCGCTGTATTCTTTAAGGGTACGAACATCTAGCAAGATGCGATCCGATCGCTCGATCGATGCCCGGACTTCCTCATGCAACACTCGTAAACTGGCATCTGGCGCTTTTGCAGAATATTCAACTGGTGGAAATGTCCATAATTCTGTTGCCAGTGGGCGATTTTCTGACTTCCACTTCTGATATCCACCATTGAGAACTCGCACATTTTCATGTCCGAACACTTTCAACAGCCAGAAAATCCAAGCACCTGTACCGGGATAGCTACCGTAAGCGATTACCATTGTGTCATTAGTTATGCCCGATCGCGACATCAGTTTCTCAAAGGATTTCGCATCTAAATTCACGCTCAAATTTGGCAGCAATAAATCTGTAAAGATATTCCAGAACACAGCCCCAGGAATGTGTGCATCTTTGTATGGTTCTGGACTCATATCCACTTCGATAATACGAAGATGCGGATCTTTGAGATGATTTTCTAACCACTGAGTATCGACTAAAACTTCAGGATGAGCATACTGAGACATGAGCTTTCTCCACAAATGAAATTAAAACATTGAGTTATCGCAACCGCGAAGGCGTCATGAACGTTCTTACTCCTTTCCCGCGCAAAGAATATGTATTGCATGGGGGGGGAGTCAAAAGTCAAAAGTCACTCATTCAAAATTTCTCCCTCTTCTCTCTTCCCTAACCCCTAGCCCCTAACCCCTAGCCCCTCATGCGAAAAATATCCTTTAAGCTGGATGGTTAGAGGATTTACCTCGACTGAAACTAAGGTAGAATGTGCTACCTAACTCCGCCTAGACCTCGATCGAGTACACTTTGCTTTGTTATGGCTGACTTGCAATCTTTATTTCAAACTGTCACTCAAGCCAAAGACGAACAGGAATTGCGATCGCACATTTCTACTCAAGTGGGCCAGTATTTCGCCGCCAAACGATCGGGATTATTTTTTTTCGACGCGCTTCCTGAGAAAATACGCGATCGCAATCTTCAAAAATTGATGGAATTGGCCTTATCCACCGAACACAATCCCGTTTTGCGCTACTTGGTGGAACGACACACCCCCGTTCACGAAGCTTTGGTCGTCTCCCCTTCATCATGGCGATTGATTTGTCCGCGTGCAGACCACTGGCACGTTATGGCGGGCCCAATTGTGAGCCAAGGACAATTGGTCGGTGCAATTGGCTTTACCCGCGTGCGAGAAATGCCTTCATTCGATACGCAAAATTTAATGGATTTGAGTGCGCTTTGTCTGCATCTCTCGACTTGGGTAGCAACAGTGCGATCGTCACAGCAATTATTAAAGACAAATCGCCTCACTCCCCGCGAATTGCAAATTGCCGAACTGGTTGCCCAAGGACGAACAAATGCAGAGATCGGGGCTGAACTTTGGATTACTGAAAATTCAGTTAAACAAGCTTTAAAGCGGATGTTCCGCAAGCTTAATGTTTCCTCTCGAACTCAGATGATCGCTCAACTTTCTGCAAATTCAAAACTTTCATATCCTGACAGTAAAGTTGGTTAATTTATGTTCTGCTGTAAAAGCATACCAAAAATTAAATAGGGGTTAGCCCCTAGTCCCTAACCCCTAACCCCGACGCCCTAGCCTTATTGCACTTAAAAATGAACGATCGAGAAATTTGGCAAATTAGCAATCTCAATGCCATTAAACAGCGGCTCAACAAAGTACGTTCTGCTCGTCCAGGCTGTTTTTTTGTGCAGCAGTCGGGAAATCAATATATCAAACTAACGAAAACCAAATCTACAATAACTCTTGGTTTTAGCGATCGTTTTAATTCCCCAGCGAATTTGATTCAATCCGAACTCGACTTCGATCGACCCCTCAATTTAAAAAGTCCGTACACGCAAGCAATGATGTTGAGTTTAGTATGGAATGGTACGCCACAGAAAATCTACATAGCTGGTTTAGGTGGTGGGATAATTCCCCTATTTTTACACCACTATTTTCCAGAAGCAGTTATTGAGTGTGCTGAAATCGATCCGGGAATACTCCAAGTAGCCACGAATTTTTTTGGCCTGAAATTGGACGAACGTTTGAGCGTAGCGATTCAAGATGGAAGGGAGTATCTTGCCCAACAAAATGCAAATATTAAATACGATATCATTCTCAGTGATGTTTTTTTAGGTACCGGTTATAGTCCCTACAGATTAGCAACCCAAGAATTTTACGAGTTGTGCCAAGAACGATTGTCAAAGCCAGGTGTGCTAGTAGTAAACTTGTTTCGAGATGATGCCTTTTTTGCGGATAAATTGCTCACAATTAAAAGTGTGTTCGCTCAAGTTTATGTTGTGTTCGTAGCTAAAATAGGCAACGCGATCGTCATCGCAAATAACGGCGATATCCTGCAAAAGAGAGAAGTAATTGCTAAAGCTAAAGATTTAGAAAATCGGTATCAATTTGAATTTCCTTTAGCAGAGAGAGCTTTAGAGATAAAAATGGTTACAGATTTACAAGAATGCGTACCGAAATTAGAAAGAGCGCGAGTGCTTGTAGATGATTTTCCACCAGCAGGTTATTTTGCCAATCTTCCCGCTGTCAATCCTGCTATTACTAGAGCCGGAGGAAGTCGTTTCTGTATGTGTGGTTCTGGAAAATTACAAAATGATTGTCACGACCAAACCAATCTAAAAATTAGATCGAGGTAGGGTCGCAGGCATAAATATACACTCCCCGACGCTCAGCCGCTTAAGTAAATTGACATATTACTAGATCGGTTGCAAAATCGTGATTAGTTGCTGCCAACCAAATATTTTTGAGCGAGCGGAGTAAATAAATATGAGTCGCGATCGGGAAGCGGTAGTTGGACGGCAGCTCCTGGCAGGCGGAGGCGAAATGGGAGCATTAATTCGTTCCTATGATTGGTCGCTCACAAAGCTAGGTGCGATCGAATCTTGGTCTGGAAGCCTACGAACTGCCTTAAGCATTTGCTTGAACTCCCGCTTTCCAATGGTGATCTGGTGGGGCAAAGAACTGATCTTGCTCTACAACGATGCGTGGCGACCGATTCTGGGAACAAAGCACCCCAACTCGTTAGGCAAGCCCGGTGAGCAAATTTGGCCGGAGATTTGGGATATTGCTTTGATTGACTGGGGGCTAGGGATTAGGGGCTAGGGATTAGGGGCTAGGGGAAGAGGGAGAGGGAGAGGGAAGAGGGAAGAGGGAAGAGGGAAAATATTAATTCTTCCGCTCCCCCATTCCCCGACGCCCTAGCCCCCAGTCCCTAGAGCGCGAGTCCACTAGAATAAATTGACAAAAATAATGAAATATGTATTGTGTAGGGGCGTTCGCGTAGCGTGCCGGAGGCATTAGCATTTGGGCGAGAATCGATCGCGATCGGCAACAATTTTTCTATCCAAATGCAACGCCAGAGCCGAGGTTTCTATACATATACACACCTTATTTGTTTTGTCAACCTCTTTTACTGGACTGGCGCTCTAGCCCCTAGCTATAACTTTCGATCGCTCACCTGCAAAATTGCACTTATTAAGTCTTCGGGATCGACAGGCTTAGAGATGTGGATTTGAAATCCGGCGGCTAAGGCTTGTTGTTGGTTGATTTCTCCCGCATAAGCAGTCAATGCGATCGCAGGAATGTTTCCTCCCAGTTCGGGCGACCATTTTCTGATGTGTCGGATTAGCGAATAACCATCCATTTCTGGCATCCCAATATCGCACAGTAGCAAATCGGGAACAGGGTAAAAATTTAACAAGGCTAATGCTTGTATTGCCGAAGCTGCTGTGACAACTTTTGCTCCATATTGCGTCAGGATGAATACTGCTAACTCTCGCATATCGGCATCGTCATCTACAACTAATATCGTCATACCTGCTAAATCTGTCGCGCTTTCTGGCTCTTGGCGATCGTCTAATACCTCTTGCTCGACGGAATTTAACGGTAACTGGACGGTAAATGTAGCCCCTAAATCTGGCCCCGGACTTTCTGCGCGAACGGTTCCTCCGTGCAATTCGGTAAAATTACGAACGAGGGCCAGTCCCAATCCCAATCCGCCAAATTTTCGCGTCGTCGTACCATCTTCTTGCCGGAAGTAGTCAAATACATGAGGCAAAAATTCTGGAGTGATGCCTTTTCCTGTGTCTTTGACTTGAATTTGAGCATAGGCACCAACTTGTTCCAATCGCACATCGATTCGTCCTCCCACTGGAGTGAATTTCACCGCATTAGATAGCAGGTTCCAAACAACTTGCTGTAGGCGGTTCGGATCGCCTGAAACAGTTCCGGAAATGGGATTGAGTGCGATTTTAATGTGAATGTTTTTCGCTTCTGCTGCCAATCTTACTGTTTCCTGTGCCGCTTCAATGGTGGTAGCTAGATTGACTGGCGCGACGTTTAATGTCATTTTTCCCTGGAGGATGCGCGAGACATCTAATAAATCCTCAATTAATTGCGCTTGCAGTTTGGCATTGCGTTCGATCGTTTCTAAAGCTTGCTCGGCTTTTGCAGGATCGATACGCTTAGTTCGCAGTATTCTTGTCCAGCCCATAATCGGATTGAGGGGCGATCGCAATTCGTGGGACAGTACGGCGAGAAATTCGTCTTTAACTCGGTTAGCGGCTTCTGCTTTGGCTCGATCGCTTTGAGCTATCTGATAGAGTTGTGCGTTATCGATCGCTAAAGATGCCCGATGTGCCAATTCTTCTGCTAATTGCAAATCAGTTGCATCGTACCGCCTTCCAGATTCAGCGGAAATAAAAGAAATTACACCTAAAATTCGCGCTTGGGTTCGTAGTGGCACTGCCATTACCGATTTAAACCCAACCTGCCGCAATATTTCCAAATGTTCTGGATCGCGGGCTGCTTGTACGAGCATCTCATCTGGAATATCCGCTATCAAATCCGATTGTCCCGTTCGCAATGTCAATGCAGCACCGCGAGGAGCGTCCCGATCGATCGGATATTTATGTCTGATTTGTTCAGCCCATTCGAGTTTAGTAGGGTTGGTGTGAGCTACTGCAATTTGCTCGATCCCGCCATTTTCTTCCACTATATGAACCGTACACCAATCAGCTAACTCAGGTACTGCCAGTTCTGCCACTCGCTCCAGGGTAGTTTGATAATCGAGGGAAGAAGCAAGGACTGCACTCGCCTCGGAAAGAAAGCGTTGACTGCGCTCTAACCGCACTCGCTCCGTTACGTCTAAAACATACGCTAAAACGTCTTTTACCTGATGGTATGAGTTCTTTGTTGGCAGATAATAAACGTTGTAGAAACCGGGTTGGCGATCGTTCCTTCTGGGAGCGTTAATAGCCAAACTAGGTGAAATAAAGGGATTTCCGGTCTGGTAAATTTCATCAAATAGTTCCACTATTTGCGGATCGGATTGACCGAAAAGTTCTGCAACTGAATTTCCTAAGTGTTGTTCGCGGGTTAATCCGTTAATTTCGGCTAATGCTTCATTAATGGCAATAAATCGTTGTTCAGAATCTAACCATGCCATTCCTACCGGAGAGGTTTCAAAAATAGTTTTCAGTTGGTTTTGTGCGGCTTCTGCTTGAGTCCGAGCGATGCGTTCTCTTTCTAACAATTGTTCGCGTTCTTGTTCGACTTGCTTGCGTTCTGTAATGTCAATCAAAATGCCAATCATGCGCGTCGGTTTTCCGTGAATATTATAGGTAAATTGTCCCCTCGCTTCTGTCCAGTGAATGGAGCCATCCGTCCAAAGCGTTCGATATTCGTGATGAAAATCCGTTCTCTCCAACATGGCTTTTTGAAGTGCTGTTTCTGTTTCTGCTATATCATCTGGATGAACGCTTTTAACCCAGATTTCGTAGCTTGGTTCGCACTCGTTCGGTTGAAGTCCCATGATGGTAAACTGACCGTCTGACCAGTTTACCGTATTCGTCTGTATATCCCAGTCCCAAGTTCCCATGCGTCCGACTATCAACGCCAGTTGCAGTCTAGTTCTACTTTTTCGCAATTCCTCTTCTGCTCGCGATCGCTCTACGGCTAACCAGGTTTTTTCGGCGATTCGCTCCATCCGCACCACCTCTTCCTCTGTCCAGTTGCGGGGGGAGATATGGTGCAATACAAATAGCGCTACAAACCTTCCTTCTTTTACTAAGGGAACGCACAGAAGAGATTTCGTCTGAATTGCATCGAAAGCAGCCGCTCCCGATCCGGCTGTGCGAGGATCGATATCGACATCATCGACAACAATTGTTTTGCCCTGTTTTAGTTGGTTAATAATTTCGATACCGAAGGAATTCAGCTGATGAGTACCAACTACGCTGATGACACCATTGCAATAGTCGCGATCGACAATCACGTATTCCTGCGTTGGGTCAATTTCACCGTAGGTACAGCGAGTAACATTGAAGTGTTCTCCAGTGGAGCAGACTACCCGCCACATAATTTCTTTGGAGTCTTGAATAGAACGAATCGCATCATTTAATTCGAGCAAAAATTGCTGCTGTCTCTCTTTTTGCTGAAGCTTTTCTAGTAGATCTTCCGCCTGCTGACGCGCTCTTACCTGTGCGGATACTTCTATGCCGTGAATGAGGACGCTATCAATGCGACCTTCGATATTTCTAAGGGGCAGAAAAACGAGGTTGAAAAATCCTTCAACTAAATTACCATCTCCTGCATCCCAGCGGCATAAATACTCATTTCCTCGAATAATTTCTCCATTTTGATAAACGCGATCGTGAATATCAAAATATTCCTGACTTGCCATTTCCGGAAACGCTTCTCGTGCTGTTTTGCCAATGATGTCTTCGGAACGTCCGGAAACTTTTAGAAAGGTGGGGTTAGCGAGTTCAAATCGATGTTCTGGCCCCGATAAAACCGCAAACATGGCAGGAACTTCTATGAGGATATCTTTCAATCGCTTGCGTTCGGTTTCTGCTTGCCGTCGAGCCGCTTTTTCTCTTTCTAAAAGCCGATCGCGTTCTAGCTCAAGTTGTTTGCGATCGCTAATATCTCGAAAGTAAACCGATAACCCATCCACTGAAGGATAAGCATGGGCTTCATACCAACGATCCAAATCATCAGGTTGCTTAGCTTCTACAACGACTGAAATCTGCTCTGCAATGGCTCGATGATACTGTTCGTAAAATAGGGAATCCACTGTTTCTGGAAACACTTCCCAAATACATTGTCCGATTAAAGATTCAGACGAACGGCGTGAAATTTCCTCAAACCTTTTGTTGATATAAGTAAACCGCCACTCGCGATCGAGCGCAAAAAAAGCATCGGTAATGCTTTCTAGAATATTAGTCACTTTGTTATTAGCTTCCTGTATCGCCGCTTCTGCTTGTTTGAGTTTGGTAACATCCTGAAACATTCCAATGCCAGTGGCAGGATGCCCGTACATTGCAGGTAAGAGTTCTCCCCAGCAAAGAGTTGAGCGAATACCGCCAGGGGTATACCAGTTCATTTCATAGTTTTGCAGCTGTTCTCCCCGCGCTATCAGCACCGCAGGCATCCTCTCTGTAGGAATGCGATCGCCATTAGTATCGGTGCAGTAATAGGCATCGGCATACTCATCGAGGGATTTGTTTTTCGGTAATTCTCCGCCTGCCAATTCATTAGCAATACGATTCGCAAAGATGACTTTTGCGGTTCCCGGCTCGATAAATATCGTTGGCGTTGGCATCAAATCCAAGACGGTTTGCAGCCATTTCTGCTGGTTTGACAATGCCTCGGCTTGCTGTTGCAGAATAAATTCAGCTTGCTTGCGATCGGTGATATCTTGGAAGATGGCAACAGCTGCTACAATTTGATTGTGGCGATCGCGAATCGGTGCGGAATTTACATTAATAAAGATGTGTTTGCCATCATTTTGATGTAAGATAATTTCTTCGTTAGATACGACTTCGCCTTTGAAAAGCGATCGCGGTAGCGGATACTCTTGGGGCTCATAGATACTGCCATCAAGGCGAAAAGCTTCAAATGGAGTAACGGGTACATATTCCTCAAGCTCAAGCGACTCTTCGTAGTCGTACCTCACAATTTGTCTGGCTTGTTCGTTGGCGAGAACTAATTTGCCAGTTGCAGCATCGGCAATTAACACGCCTGCTGGCATTTGCCGCAAAACTGCTTCAAACCGAGTCCGCTCGATTTCCAATTCTTGTACCAATCTTTCCCGTTCTGCCTCAGCTTGCTTGCGCTCTGTGACATCGCGGAAATAAACTGCTATACCCTCCTCTGATGGATAAGCGTTTACTTCTAACCAACATTGAACGGGTTCCCCAAATTCTTCCCAGGAAACTGGTACTTGTTGTGTCATTGCGCGATGCAATCCCCGGTATGCTATCCCGCCTACCAATTCGGGAAAAACTTCGTTCCAAACGTGCTTTCCTATCAGTTCTCCGGGAGTTTTCTGGAGAATTTGCCCTGCTGCTTTATTCACGTAGGTGTAGCGCCAATTGCGATCGAAAGCAACAAAAGCATCTGTAATGGTTTCCAGAATTCTTGTTACCTGACGCTCAGTTTCTCTTGCGGCGATGAGTTGGGTGCGCTGTTGCTGGGCTTGTCTGATTTCGCTAAGTTCATCTTCAAGACTGCGAGCGAAGTATTCTATTACTTCAGAACGAGAAATCCCTCGTTTCTGAGCCTCCCGATCGAGCAGTCGCCACGCTGTACCAGTCAGAGATACATTAACTCTTTGTTTTGTCTCTGAGTCCCAATTGCTAACAAACTTACCTGTAGCGTCGCGCTTCATGGAAATTTATCCGTATACATACACGGCCTTTTTTATTTAATCCCAGTTTTTCTCGATCCGGATCTCTCTTAAGGAGGACGCTCAATCCCAGCACTTATCCATTATTGATAGGCATAATAAAATCTTATTTAACTGTAGGGTGGGTTAGGCATGAGCGAGAAATTGATTATTGCAACCAATAATTAAAGTAAGCGTTCAGCTATCAGCAGTCAGCCGTCAGCTAATTCGACTTTTATCGCGCTAATCGCTCTTTATATTGCCCCTTTGAAGAAACAGTCAATTCCCGACCGAAGCTGATAGCTGATACCTGACGGCTGAACGCTTACTAATTAAATTGCCGTGCCTAGCGCACCATGTACCAAATTGCTAAACACAAAATAACAGATTATATCGTGTCCGGTAGCATCGGTATTGTCAGAATAATGTTGAGAATTGTTTGTCGCAAATCTGTGGTTAAATTTTAACCGCAGATGAAAACAGATGAACGCAGATGCGATCGCAAATTTTTTCGGCTCCCGATGCAACCAAACACGATATTACGCCATCAAGCCGTAAGAACTGGGTGCCCCCAAAAAAGAAGCTGTTTCAAGCCTCCCATTTCAATTGTAATCATCAAAAAAATTGACAAATTTTAAGCTCCCCTCGCTCATTGCCCAGCCAATCCAAAATCGAAAATCCAAAATCCAAAATCGGATGACAAGTAATGGTAAAGTAAGGTCATCGGCGATTTTCGATGACTTTGGATGAACAGTTTTGATGTGGTAGTTGTTGGGGGTGGCCCTGCTGGCGGTCACTGCGCTCGTTTGTTGGCGAAAGCTGGGTGGCGAGTTTTGCTAGTAGAACGGCACGAAAGTTTCGCGAAAAATATTTTTTCTAGTGCTGGTACTCCTCTAGAAACGTTACCAAAATTTGGCCTGCCGGAAACAGTAATTGGCAGCTTTTGGCAAAATCTAGCGATCGTTACTACTAATAAACATGGCCTTTGGTCAAGCGATCGCCCTTTGGGTGCGGTGTTGGATTTTGCGAAGTTGCGAGACTTTTTAGCTGAAGACGCGATCGCTTTTGGCGCTCAAGTATGGATGGGCTGTCGCTATGTTAAACATAGTAGCACTGACGGCGCAGTTTTGGTGGAATTGCAATTTAAATCTCAAACTGAAAAAATAACAGTTAGTACCAAAGTTTTAGTTGATGCCACTGGCCCAGCTAGAGCGGTAATCCAGCCCAAGTCTGCCGATCGCCCAGATATAATTAGCGGTACGGGAATTGAATATTTAATTGAAGTGAGCGATCGCGACTATGCGGCTAATGCGGAAACTCTGACTTTCTTTTTGGGTTATAAGTGGATGCCGAAGGGATATTCTTGGATTTTTCCTATGTCGAAAAATCAGTTAAAAGTTGGGGCTGGTATTCTCAATCTGGCATCGGACAATATCGAGAAACCACAGCCGCTCAAATATTATATCGAATTGATAATTAAAGAATATCTTCAAACTCAAGATTATCGTCTTGTTGATGTTCACGGTTCGACACTTAAATACAGTCGCGGATTGCAAGATATTTATTACGAAGACAATATTATTGCGATTGGCGATGCCGTATCGACTGTGAATTTTTTGGGTGGGGAAGGCATCCGGCACGCCCTACATGGAACGGAAATTGCTGGCGATTATATTGACCGATATTTACATAAAAAAATCACTGATTTTCGAGGTTATCGTCAAGCTATGTATCAAACATTTTATCATACCTGGAAAGTGTCCGAAACTCTCGGCATCAAAAAATATTTGCAAGACAGTGACGGTTCGATCGATCGCACGATCGACTATTTAAATTTATTAACCGCCGAGGATTTAGTTGCGATCCTGTTTTACTATCAATTTGGTAAATTATCAAAAGTATTTTGGGCCCGATTGTGGTTGAAATGGCAATCATTTTGGGTTAGGGGCTAGGGGCTAGGGGTTAGGGATTAGGGAAGAGGGGTTAGGGGTTAGGGGCTAGGGGCTAGGGCAAGAGGGAAAAGAGAAAAGGGAAAATATTAATTCTTACGCTCCCCCGCTCCCCCACTTCCCCACT
>NZ_JACJPW010000060.1 GCF_014696265.1 Aerosakkonema funiforme FACHB-1375
GACTGGGGGAGTGGGACAGCGGAAAAATTAATATTTTCCCTTTTCCCTTTTCCCTTTTCCCCTTTCCCCTTTCCCCTCTCCCTCTTAACTTTTGACTTCCCCACTCCCCTCAATCCCCGGATGAAGTAACAAAATGTTAAGCTTGTAACAGATAGATAGAAATTGTCATGGCTTGGAGGAGAATAATCCGCCAACGTCAACCCTATTAGCTGGAATTAAGCGGTTTGCCCCACAATTCCAGCCATAATTAGGTTGAATTTAAGGAGGTGAATCAAGTTCCTGACTTCTGTGGGCAAATATATCAAAAAGTATTCAATTAGCCCATAAAACATAGAGTAACGACCTATGGAAGTAGCAGGTTGACGCCACAGCCTTGAATCAAAAAACGTTGATTGGCGTTGCTGAAAGCGTAATTGCCCCAAACGGTTGCAAAACCGCATTTACGAGACTCAGGCTTTCAACTGCAAGTCTCTTCCCAGCATCGGGGCGTACATCCAAACCTGAAAGCAATCAGCTTTTAGCTGTTACCAATTAGTTAACAGTTAAAAGCGAATAGTTCAGAGATATTGGGTGCGATGTACTTGGGTAAAACCAAGAAATCAATGGGTTTACACACGTTTTGAAAGGCAGACTTAAAATAAATGGCAATCAAAGACCAGCCTCAACCTCCTCGTTTTCGCCAGATTGGCAGTATTCTTTTATTGCTGTCCAGCTTGTTCCTGCTAGCGAACTTGTTTTTACCGAGTTTGTTTGGCCCCCAGATTCCTAGAGTTCCCTACAGCTTGTTTATTCACCAAGTCGAAGAACAACAGGTCGAGCGTGCCTTGGTTGGTCAAAACGAAATTCGTTATCAGATCAAAGGTGAAGAAGGTCAGCCAGGGCAAGTGCTTTCTACTACACCCATTTTCGATCTAAACTTGCCCACACTCCTACAGGAAAAAGGGGTTGAATTTGCTGCTCCCCCACCACCTAAGAATACCTGGTTTACCAGTTTACTAGGTTGGGTGATACCTCCGCTGATCTTTATTGCTATTTGGCAGTTTTTCATCGGTCGTGGCGGTGGCCCTCAAGGTGCGATCTCGATCGGCAAGAGCAAAGCTAAGGTTTATGTAGAAAACGAGGGAACTAAAATCACCTTTACCGATGTTGCTGGGGTGGAAGAAGCCAAGACGGAATTGGTGGAAATCGTCGATTTTCTGAAGAATCCCGGTCGTTTCACTCAAATTGGGGCGCGTATCCCCAAAGGTGTGCTGTTGGTAGGCCCCCCTGGTACTGGGAAAACTTTGCTAGCCAAAGCTGTGGCTGGGGAAGCCGGCGTACCGTTCTTCAGCATCTCCGGATCGGAGTTTGTGGAACTGTTCGTCGGCGTAGGTTCGGCACGGGTGCGGGATTTGTTCGAGCAAGCGAAGAAGCAGGCTCCTTGTATAATTTTTATCGACGAGCTGGATGCGATCGGTAAGTCCCGCAGTAGCAACGGTTTTTACGGTGGTAATGACGAACGCGAACAAACTCTTAACCAGTTGCTGACGGAAATGGATGGTTTTGCCGCAACCAATACAACAGTGATTGTGCTGGCAGCTACTAATCGTCCGGAAACTCTAGACCCGGCACTGCTGCGTCCCGGACGTTTCGATCGTCAAGTGTTGGTAGACCGTCCGGATCTGGCCGGTCGCGAAGCAATTCTGAAGATTCACGCCCAAAAAGTCAAGCTGGGGGCGGATGTTAACATCAAAGCGATCGCTACCCGCACTCCCGGTTTTGCCGGTGCAGATTTGGCAAACTTAATTAACGAAGCCGCTTTGCTGGCAGCGCGGAATCGCCGCGAAGCTGTGGCCCAAGCAGACTTGACGGAAGCGATCGAGCGCGTCGTCGCCGGTTTGGAAAAGAAAAGCCGCGTCCTCAACGATAAAGAGAAAAAGATTGTCGCCTATCACGAAGTCGGTCACGCTTTGGTTGGCTTCTTGATGCCCGGTAGCGGTAAAGTGGAGAAAATTTCGATCGTCCCTCGCGGGATGGCTGCTTTGGGTTATACCTTGAAATTGCCCACAGAAGACCGCTTCTTGATGGATGAAGCCGAACTGCGGGGTGAAATTGCTACCCTCTTGGGCGGACGCGCCGCAGAAGAAATTGTCTTTGGTAGCATCACAACAGGTGCATCTAACGACTTGCAACGCGCAACCGACTTGGCAGAACGGATGGTGACTAGCTACGGTATGAGCAAGGTTTTGGGGCCGTTAGCTTACGAGAAAGGTCAGCAATCTATGTTCTTGGGCGATGGTATGCCCAATCCGCGCCGCGCTGTCAGCGATGACACCGCACAAGCCATCGATCGCGAGGTGAAGGAAATTGTCGAAACCGCCCATCACCAAGCTTTGGATATCCTCAAAACCAACCGGGACTTACTGGAAACTATCTCTACCAAACTCCTGGAAACAGAAGTTATTGAGGGTGAAGAATTGCACAAGCTGCTAGGCCAGGTTAAATCTGTTACCCCTGCAATGGCGACTGTTTAAGAACAATTTTACATAGCCCCACTAGCCAGCTAGTTCTAAATGACAGATGGCAAATTAAACAAGTTAATTTGCCATCTGTCATTTTATTTAAAAGCGATCCTCTTCGCCTATGTCTTTAGATAGAATTATTAGCAACGTCTATAGTGTAGATTCATAGACCAGTAAGATAAACAAACGCAGGCGATCGTCACTACACTAAGTACCAAGCGAACACAGCTGCAATACTTCCTTGGACAGAAGCCTTATCTACCGCTAGAGAGTAATATTAAGTCAGACTGATTATTAACATTCAAAGAAAACTATTACATATAGCTGATGGAAGTGATTGCTGCGGTTACACAGCAGCCAAGTATTGCATAATCGAGAAATCCGCTATGCCACACGTTTTATTAGTTGATGACGAAGAAGCCTTACGCGCTAGCCTCTCTTATTCTTTAATGAAAGAAGGCTATCAGGTAACAACAGCGCCAGATGGAATGACTGCGCTCAAACTGTTTCACAAGCAGGTGCCAGACGTAATAATTTTAGACTTGATGCTGCCAGGAATAGACGGCATGGAAATATGCTGGCGTTTGAGAGCTTATTCTGACGTACCGAT
Source organism: Aerosakkonema funiforme FACHB-1375 (assembly GCF_014696265.1). Classification (GTDB taxonomy): domain Bacteria; phylum Cyanobacteriota; class Cyanobacteriia; order Cyanobacteriales; family Aerosakkonemataceae; genus Aerosakkonema; species Aerosakkonema funiforme_A. The sequence continues at coordinate 3,112 of NZ_JACJPW010000060.1, forward strand.
AGTAATGCTGACCGCAAAAGATCAGGATATTGACAAAATCTGGGGCTTAGAAGCTGGTGCAGACGATTATGTCACCAAACCATTCAACACTCGCGAACTCATGGCACGGATAAAAGCTGTGCTGCGGCGTCGGGCTGGGGAAAAAAGCGCTTCGGCAGAAATTTAAAAAAAGCTACAAGCATTCAGAAATCCCGACTAAATTTCAAATGCGGTCGGGGTAGTTTTTTTGGCAATATCTCAATCTTGGATATCAAGTACGGTAGCATCGTTATCCTATAGTTGAATGTGCAAGAAATCGTTGTTTGTTTCCCCTCTGCTCTAAAAGTACTTCTGTTCTGAAAGTAGCCTAAATGATAACAATACAACTGGATACGATATGATTACTTTTCCAATTCGGATTAAATGGAATTCGATTCACACAAAATTGTTGGCCACATATCTGGCACTGACAGCACTGGGAACTTCCCTGCTAGCGGGTTACATTCTGCTTTCTTTCTACGGTTATTTTATGAGAAGCAGGCAGGCAGATCTAGATGCTTGGACTACTGCGCTGAGCGAAAGTGTAGCTGACTCGCTGGAAGAAAATAATTTAGAGCGGGTGGAATTGACAGTAAAACGCTACGGGGCACCAGAAACAGTTACTCTGCGCGTCTTTTCGCCAGATGGTCACTTACTGTCAACTTCTGCTCCCGATATCGATTATCAGGTAAGCGATTGGTTTGCAGTTCCCGGAATGAAGCAAGCATTTGCAAATCAGACAGCCCAAGGTATTGCCAAAGGCGTGCTGTCAAAAGACGATCGCTTGTACGTGGCGCGTCCTATAGTCCGCAACGGTCGCGTGCTGGGTGTCTTGCGGATGTCGATCACGCTGCAGCAGTTCCAGCGTCAGTTTCAAACAATTATTTGGACGATTTTAGGAACTCTCATTCTCACTTTCATTCTCTGCGCTGCAATTAGTGAATATCTGACTCGGAGTATTGCAAGACCGATCCAGTCCATGAGCAATTTTGCTATTCGGATGGGTGGAGGTAATTTTGGTGACAAATTAAATATCCGTCAAAGCGATGAAGTTGGGCAATTGGCAGTTGAATTGAATCGAATGAGTGCGCGGTTAGCTTCTTTGGATAATGAGCGGCGAGCATTTCTTGCCAGCGTATCGCACGAGCTGCGTACTCCCGTGAGCAATGTGTTTGTGACGCTGGAGGCGCTGGCGAATGGAGCTGCTGAGGAACCGGAACTGCGCGATCGCTTTATCAAAACTGCACAAGATGAGATTAAACGCTTGTCGCGACTAATTCACGACCTTCTCGATCTCGGACGACTGGAAGCAGGCGTAACGGCACTGGAACGGCAAACGCTGAAACTGAAATCCCTGATCGATCGGGCTGTACAAGCGATGGAAACCCGGATGCAATCCCATCAAGTCGGCATACATTTAGATGTTGCGGAGATGGTGGAATTACATGGCGATCCAGAACGTCTTATTCAAGCTTTTTTGAATATACTCGACAATGCGATTAAATATTCAGGGCCAAATTCTCAAGTGTTTATTTCTGTCTATAAAGAAGGCAGTCAAGCAGTTGTAAAAATTAGAGATCAAGGCCCAGGTATTAACAATACCGATCTGCCCTATATTTTTGAAAAGTTTTATACCGCAGATCCCTCGCGCAAAGGCAGCGGTACCGGTTTGGGATTGGCGATCGCACGCCGAATTGTGGAAGCTCATGGCGGCAGTATTGTCGCTCAGAGTTCCAGTCAAACCAAAGGGGCAATATTTACTATTTACCTTCCTTTGGAAATGCGCTCTGCTGGTTAAATGTTCGATCGGCTAAAGAAATTTCCGATTTAGCTAACCAATTATATTATCCGATCGCCAATCAATAAGAAAACAATTGAATTGACGAAAAAAGCAATAAATTTCCAAAATTCTGTCACCACAAGCTGCGTCCGCAATCTCGTCTCTTCTATTATGAAGATTTCGTGAAGTTGCTTAGCCGATCGAACTCCGACCCCAGCAATAGGGAATTCTAAAATCAGTTTTAGGTATTTTCTATGTTGAAAGCTTTGAGGTCGGGTGCTGTGTTGTCTGCGATCGCTATTGCCACCATATCATATCCTGCTATTGGTCAGCCGCAGATAACTCAATACGGTTTTCCTGTCAAGTCACCGGAAGTAGAGACTGGGGATCTACCCTGCTATATGATTACCTCCAATGCTCGCACGCTAGACTTAGGACGATTGTGCGGCGGTACTTCTCAAACGGCAACTTCAGCATTTCAACAGTCTGGTCGTTTGCGGTCTGTGCGAAGAGCAAGACTTAATAATTCTCAATACGCATTACAATACCAACGTTTGGCAGATACCTATCCCGATACTAATGTGAGAAGAAGGCTTGCGGTAAATTCTTCTTATACCGAATCAGTATGCCAACGTTTGGAGCAAGGACTAAGTGTCGAACAAATACGTTCTGAAGATATTGCACAATTACAACCTTCTGGCAACTTTACCCAGGATAATGCACGCAAGCAAAATATAGAAATTACGCTCAAGTTAGCTCCTCAATATTACTGTCCCGAAAGCTCTGCGGGAGAGAGTGGCGATCGTAATACTGGTAGTGATTTGCAAAACTCCGGTCGCCGTTCTACTAATGAACAACCTGATGACGATTCATTTAGGCAGCCTAATCTAGAACCAAGTCGTTTTGCTCCTACTCGCAATTTAGAACCAAGTCGTCTCGCCCCAACTCCTAATTTCAGTATCACTACACCATAGCTTTATTTAGTAGGAATCAATCTCCAACTTCTTGAATTTTTATTGGCAAAATATGGGGAATTCAAGAAGTTTTTTTTGTTGAGAAAAATTGGCATAGATAAAAAGTGCGATCGCTCTTTCGTCCACCAATTCCCAACCAATCTTTCTAAGCAATAGCAAAGTCTGTAAACCCTCGCACATCTGGCGGTTGAAAAGCCAAAACAATTTCACTGCTAGCAACACCCAAACGCATTAATTCAGTTGCTATTCCTTCCTCTGTCCAATCTTCTTCTATATAAATCTTGTCGTTCTTGATTCTAATATGAACGTGAGTATATTTCAGTCGTTTACTTCCTTGCCAATCAACTGTTAGCCATAAATAATGATCGTGGTTTTCATCAAACACCAAGCAGGTTTCAGAATGTCGATCGGACGATTGATTAGACAAATTATCGTATTCGGTAAGAACTTGCTTGATTAAATTGCGATAATGGTTTAATTTATCCATTCTACAATCTCCTCTCTTTCATTGCTAAAAACAATCAAAGCAATTTCATTGAGTTTGACAACGGCTTGAATAGATTTTCTCTGGAAAAATGTATCAAATATACTGTCTCTTACTGCCAAATAAATTTCATATCTCTGATTGTTTAATTTTAGTAAATTACGATATAGTATGTATTGTCCTAAAGCATTTTCAAAATCTCTCATTAGTGAAGGACTAATAAAGCTTTTGATTTCTACAATTATTTTGCGTCCATTTAGTTCTGCCGCTATAGGTTTCTCAGCAGCTAAATCCGCATATAGTTCAGCATCTTCATATTCAATAGTATAAGGATCGGCTGTAATTGTCCAACCATCTTTAATTAAAGCATTTTTTACGGCATCATGGTAAATATCTTTGGCTGGCATTTTGATTGTTATAAAAACAGTATTGATTATGATTATATCACTGCGATGGTGAGGCGATCGCACTCCCAAGCTCGCACATAGCCAAAGTGCGATCGCTCATCTCTCGATCTTAGATCCAAACTTTTCAGACTGTTCCTCCCATGATTTGAGAAAGGGTTGTAAAGAGGCGATCGCAATTAGGAGAAGCCTGACGTACCTTAGCAACATCCAATTTCTCTAAAAGCTGGGAAGCGTGTTGAATTTTTTGGTATTCACCCTTAGATGTATCGCTGGTAGCTTTCTTCAGATTTGGCTCCAAGCTATCTTTATCAATACTCTCCACATTGGGATTTTTGGGAATGCAATTTTCTTTAAAACCTTGACCATAATATTTCTTTAAAGTATCAATGTCAGCAATAAACCATGCTTCCATTGTTTGCACCATTAAATAACAATGATTATCATCCACTCCTGGTGAATCCCAATTATCCCTAAATTTCAAATGTTTCCAAGGCGTTTGTTTAACAGGCGCTTCCGCATCTACCAGCAGTACATTAAAAGCATCTGGATGATCTGATAACGCATTTTGAAAGTCGCTGAAAGCACTATTACGAGAACCACACATAATAATTTGCCATTTAATTCCCTTACTTCGTGCAATCTGAACTAGCTTGTTCAAAAAAGCGCTAAATCCTTGACGAAGTAAAGCTTTTGTATTCTTTGAATCTCCACCACCTTCGATGTAAATGCGGATTTCCTTTACCATCGGTTGCCTCCGATTTCACCCATCCGCCAGAGATCTCCAAGAGTATACTTTTCCAGCCATTTTTTCAGCCGTTCGGGGTCAAGACGACGCAAATGGCTTCCCTTATCATCTCGCTCGCATACCATTACTGACTCAGGGGAAAGAGCGGAAACCAAAGCATCAGAATGAGTGGTAACAATTAATTGTGTTCTTTGAGATGCGTCGATTAACATTTCAGCAATTGTGGGTAGAATATCTGGATGTAAACCTATCTCCGGTTCCTCAATACAAATAAGTGGTGGTGGAGTTGGATCTAGCAGTAAAGCCATTAAGAATAAATAACGCAATGTACCATCTGAAAGACGGGTTGCAGGAATTGGTTGAGTTAGACCTTCTTCACGAATAAATATTTGAACTGTACCACCATAAATCTTGCTTGTAAGTTCTTCTGCTGCATCGTAGAACTTCTTTAGCTTCTCTATAAGTTGTCTTGTTCCCAGTTGGTATTGTAAGTTGTTTAAAACAAGTCCAAGGTTACTACCATCTTCTAGTAGAGGATGTTCAGGTAAGTCTGGTTTTTGAGGCATCCTGGGATCTGAATCTCGTCCTATATGCCAGTCTCTATATAAAGCAATACTAGAAAATTGATTGCCAACATAAGTGAGTTCTGGATATTGATCGGGGTCTTTTCTTTGAGACAAAACAGATTGGTCTGGAATGAGATCTTCTCGGCGAAGATGGCGTTGACGGGTGTCAGTTGCTTTAACCGCTAGACCTGAAGCTATAGTTTTTACATTTAAAACTGGATAACCACTTTGATAGCGGTAGTAAAAATAGACACCTTTTTCGCCAGGATATGATGTTTCATTCTCTATCGCTTCGTCTACAAGTTCCAATCTTTGGCCAACTACTGTGAAACCAATCTTATAGCGTATTGGCATATTTCCTGGGTTGTCTAAGATAGCTTCAATTTCAGCAGTCGGAATACTCCTTTCACCTTTCCAAAGAAAATCGCTGATACCTCCCCCTTTCCGAATAGGAACAGTTAAATCTGTAGGTGTTGCTTTTAGGAGTCCAATTGCTTCGATTAAATTCGACTTACCAGATGCGTTGGGGCCAATCAAAACATTTAGAGGTTGTAGTTCAATTGTTTCACCCTCACTTCCGTAGGATAGGAAGTTTTTTAATCGTAGGGTGCGGATAAATCTTTTACCTTCCATGTCATCCTTTGATTACAATTTGCTAATATTATAATGGCTATTCTCAGTGCTAAATTATTGAGTAACAGCGTTTGTATTTCAAGAATGCCTGCTTAGTTTTTAAAGGCATTCGGATTATATCTTTTCATAATCTCAATAAATCTTGGAAATTCGTGTTTATCTTTTACTTCTACTGTAATTAATATTCTAAAATATAGATTCCTCGGCTTTTTTAGCAACTAATATTTCTTTTTGGCGTTTTGTAACTCCAGCGATAAAATTAAAAGGTTCATCTTCCTGATTGCCTATCTTGAGATTACTTATCAAAACCTCATCACCAACTTGTAGGCAAGGGTCAAAGTTGTATTTTGCAATTTCCCAAGTTTGAAATTTCTCACTACCTGTGTCTAGAGTTGCAGGTATAAGGGGAACAACGAGATCGATAACATATTCATACATAATCGCATTCCTTTGTTTTTCCGATGTCATAATTTCTAGTTTACCAGAAAGTTGGTTTGATTTTTTTGATTATATATTCAGCTAAGCAGTTACCTTTGACGGATGTTGCAACAACACCTGCCTCAAATATACCCCAGTATAAGACCGATCGCACTCCGCTACTTCTTCCGGTGTTCCCACAGCGATCGTCTCTCCTCCCTTATCGCCTCCTTCCGGCCCTAAATCGATTACCCAATCGGCGCAGCGAATTACATCTAAGTTGTGTTCGATGACCAAAATCGAATTGCCTTTATCCACTAATCGCTGCAAAACATCCAGTAATTTGTGAACATCGTAAAAGGATAAACCTGTTGTTGGTTCATCTATTAAATAGAGTGTTTTTCCCGTGGCGCGACGAGATAGTTCGGTTGCTAATTTCACTCGTTGCGCTTCACCGCCGGATAAGGTAGGTGCAGGTTGTCCTAAACGGATATATCCTAATCCAACATCGACTAATGTTTGCAAGCGGGTGACTGCTTTGGGAATATTTTGGAATACTTCCAAAGCTTCCTCAATTGTCATATTCAAAACATCTGCGATCGACTTTCCCTTGTACTTCACTTGCAGGGTTTCCCGATTGTAGCGATCGCCTTTACAAACTTCGCATTGCACGTACACATCTGGCAGAAAATTCATCTCGATCACATTCACCCCTTGTCCGCCACAAGCTTCGCATCTTCCACCTTTCACGTTGAACGAAAATTGTCCCGGTTTGTAACCTCTTGCTTTCGCTTCGATGGTTTGGGAAAAGATATCGCGGATGACATCGAAGACTCCCGTGTAGGTAGCTGGATTGGAACGGGGAGTGCGACCGATCGGCGATTGATCGATCACAATTGCTTTATCGATTTCGTCTAAACCTTTCACAGTATCCAACTCTTTGGGGAAAGGTACTTTGCGAGTCAGGTGATGTTGCAAAGCTGGATAAAGCAATTCGTTAATTAAAGTAGATTTTCCCGAACCGGAAACGCCAGTCACGCAGACAAGTTTACCCAGGGGAACTTCCACATCTATATATTTAAGGTTATTGCGATGGCAATTTTTGAGGATGAGCGATCGCCCATTTCCTTTTCTCCTTTCTGCTGGCGTTTCAATGACTCGCATTCCCGACAAATATGCACCCGTCAGCGAATCTTCCGCCGCCAACAATGTCTCTAAATTCCCTTGCGCTACAATTTCCCCACCGTGAATCCCCGCTTTAGGGCCAATATCAACTAAATGGTCGGCGGCGCGAATGGTTTCCTCGTCGTGTTCTACTACTATTAATGTATTTCCCAAATCGCGAAGTTTGGTGAGAGTTTTTAGCAACCGACCGTTATCTCTTTGATGCAATCCGATACTGGGTTCGTCTAAAACGTAGAGGACGCCAGTCAATCCGGAACCGATTTGTGTGGCGAGACGAATGCGTTGCGCTTCTCCTCCGGAAAGTGTCATCGCCGGACGATCTAAACTGAGATAATCCAATCCGACATCGAGGAGAAATTGCAATCTCGCTTTGATTTCCCGCAGTACCAAATCCCCAATTTGCGCTTGTCGATCGCTCAACTTCAAATCGTTAATTCTTTCCTTACACTCCGCGATCGAAACTCCCGTCAAATCCAATATCCGATACTGCCCCAACCTCACCGATAGCGCTTCCGGTTTCAACCTCTTCCCCTGACAAACTTCGCAAGGTCGATCGACAAGATACTGTTCCAACTTCTGCTTTTGCAACTCCGATGCACTTTCATCGTAATACCGTTGCAGCATAAAAATTACCCCGGCATACTTTCTGTAATCTTTGCGATCGTGCATCCAAATCGGTTGGTCGGAACCGTACAAAATCACCTGTTGCTGTTCCGCAGTTAACTGCTGCCAAGGCGTGTGCAGTTCAAACCCATGTGCTTTTCCTACACTGTAAAGCAATTCAGTATAGTAAGAACCTTCCTTTTCCGCCCAAGGTGCGATCGCTGCTACAACCTGCGCTTTTGGATCTGGTACTACCAAGTCTGGGGAAAATGTTCGCAAACTTCCCAATCCGTGACAGTTCGGACAAGCGCCGTAAGGCGAATTAAAAGAAAACAAACGCGGCGATAATTCTTCCATCACCGCGCCATGTTCCGGACAAGCAAAGTTCTCCGAAAATATCAATTCTGGCGGTAATTCTGCATAGCTATTGACTGCGTTTTCCCCATCCTTTATTATATACGTACTATCTTTTCGCGACGCGCTTACCTTATTGGATGTATTATTTAATACCTCAATAACCGCAATTCCCTGTGAATGCCGCAGACAAGTGGAGAGAGAATCGACCAAACGCTCTTGAATATCGGGTTTCTTAATCAGCCTATCAACCACGATATCTATATTATGTGTATGATTTTTATCTAACTCGATATTTTCATCGAGTTGTCGAACCTCCCCATTCACCCTCACGCGGACAAATCCTTCCGAAACGAGAGAAGAAAGTAGCTTGCGGTGAGTGCCTTTTTTCCCGCGCACGACAGGTGCTAGGATTTGGAAGCGCGTACCGTCGGGAAGTTCCAGAATGCGATCGCACATCTCGTCGATCGTCTGAGGCGCAATGGAGCGATCGCAATGCGGACAGTGAGGTTCGCCAGCGCGTCCGAACAGCAATCTGAGATAATCGTAAATTTCCGTCACCGTTCCCACCGTCGAACGCGGATTGTGGGAAGTCGATTTTTGGTCGATCGAGATTGCTGGACTGAGACCTTCGATCGCATCCACATCCGGCTTATCCAATTGTCCCAGAAATTGTCTCGCGTAGGCGCTGAGGGATTCCACGTAGCGACGCTGCCCTTCCGCGAATATTGTATCGAAAGCCAGAGAAGACTTGCCAGAACCGGAAACACCAGTGAAGACAATGAGGCGATCGCGAGGCAACTCCAAATCGATATTCTTCAGGTTATGCTGCCTCGCACCCCGAATGCGAATCGAATTGTGATTATTCAGATTTACCCCTGTGGGAAGATGACCGTTTTTGGTGTCGGCAGCTTGGGACATGAGAGACAGAAGTGATGTTGCTTAATGATTTTAGCGCTGTCGGGATTTTTGGGTGCTGGCGTTCCCACTCTCGGTCTTCTTTATGTAAATATTTTTTAAATTATACTATTTAAATCGAACAATACTTATATAATTTAAATTTAAGCAATTTTTCTATTAGCAGCTAGCTAATCTACTTATTGGGTTTAAGGAAACTTACCAATATTATGAAATCCAAATTATTCGACCGACTGCTAGTTACGCTTATGGCACTCGGTACGATTGTGCCTACCAGTCAACCTAGCTATGGTCAATCAGGGCGAGACACCTATTTCTGTGATACAAACAACAGTCCGCCCACAACAATTGCTCGCACGGCGGGAGTAAATCGCCCGTTAATTACCTGGCAATCAACTAGGTCAGGATTGACCCCAAGGCAACGTTGTCTAGAGGTATCAGCTAGATTCGATAATTACTCTCAAAAGGGTCAACTCAGGTTCATCAAAGTTGCAACTCTACGCCGTCAACCTATTTTGTGTGTTGCTAGCTTTAAAGATGGCCCTTGTGTGGGAGTATTGATTACTCTTAGTAATCGCGCTGAGGCTCAAAGAGTTCAACAGCGTCTAATGAATAGTGGTGTACTGGCTACAGGAGCGATTAGTCAGGGTTCAGCACAATCTATTTATATAGATCTGGATAAGTACCTGCAAACTTCATCTGACGATCCGCTGCTGGAATTTTGAAATCATGGCAGCTACAGCTGATATGAATTGGCGTACACTGGCATGGGTTGTTGGGATTGGTAGTTTAGCAGTGGCGCTGCAAGTACAAACACCTGATGTCAGTGTTTCCCATCGGCGGATTGTTCCCAGGCTTTCACCCAAGCAGGAATCAACGCAGTTATCAGTGAATCAACTCTATTCTTTAGCTAGGTTAATTACTGTCAAAGTTCTTTTAGGAGATACTTGGGGATCGGGAATTTTAATTCGGCGACAAGGTTCGGTTTACACAGTTTTAACTAATCAGCACGTCCTAACCGCAGGAGACTCACCATATCAAATTCAAACTTATGATGGTCGTCTCTATCAAGCGAATTGGATAAAGTCAGTTAACTTTGAGGGTCGTGATTTGGCTTTGTTGGAGTTCCACAGCACCGATGTTGAATACAAAGTTGCCTCTGTAGGATCTTCATCTACTTTGTCTGAGGGTGATGAAGTTGTTGCTGCTGGGTTTCCATTTACAATCGATCGGTCTAAGAAAATAGGCTTTGTCTTCACAACCGGGCAAGTCTTTATTGTACTAGATAAAGATTTGAATTTAGGATATCAAATTGGGTCTACTAATGATATTCAAAAGGGTATGAGTGGCGGGCCACTACTCAATCGTTGGGGTGAGGTTGTCGGTATTAATGGAATGCACAAGTATCCTCTTTGGGGAGATCCCTATGTGTTTGAAGATGGCTCGGAGCCTAAACCATCCTTAAAAAAGGAAATGAGCAATTACAGTTGGGCAGTGCCAATAGAAACATTTATAAAACTGGCTCCGCAATTTTCTCAGGGATACGCGGCGCGATCGAACAGGCATAAAGATTGCCAAGTTTATATAGTAAATAATTTTTTGGATGTCAGATGATGAATTTCTCCTATAGGCTTCCGGTAGCTATTTTCGGTGCAGCAGCAACCATTGTAATGGTTCAAACTCAAGCTGTAAAGGCAAAAAGCGCTGATGAAGTTAATAGTATTGCAAAAGAAATAACTGTTTTAATTCGTGAACCTAATGGCAATACTCTTGGTTCCGGCGTAATTATTGGCACAGAAAATAATACCTACTACGTCGTCACAGCTGGTCATGTCGTACCCGATGAAGTTGAATATGAAGTTGTTACTTCTGATGGTAAGGCACACCCAGTCACTCCCGGTAAGTTTATCCGACCAGTTCAATATGACTTAGTTATATTAGAGTTTTCTAGTAACGATATCTACAGGGTGGCAACGCTGATTGATTATGACTTATCAACCAAAATATGGTCAAATGGTATTTATGTTTTTGTTTCTGGATACCTAAAAGGAAATAACTCACAGTCTTCATATTTGTTTACACCTGGGGTTATGTTTGATACGGATACTGCATCCGAGCTTGCTCAAGAACCTTTTTCTGGTGGCTATGAACTTCTCTATAGTAATATAACCATGCCAGGAGTAAGTGGTGGGCCTGTATTGGATACTGATGGACGAGTAATCGGTATTCACGGAAGAGTAGATGGTCGGGACGATGTTCAGCTAGGTTACAGTTTAGGGATTCCAATCAACAAAATTTTGCGTTTGTTACCACCTTCAAATAGATTAAGGATAGAAAGCTCTTTTCCATCTCAACTAAATCAGCAAGAAGTTAGCTCAATTCAATCTTTATTTAACAAAGTAGAAGTAGTTGCAGGTGGTTCCAATGCTGGGGAATGGGTGAATCGTGGCAACCAATTGATAAGATTAGGACGCTACGAAGAAGCAATTGCTTGCTTTGAGAAAGCTATCCAAATCCAGCCTAATTCCTATCAAGCATGGTATGCAAAAGGCTGGGGATTATATCGGAATGGTAAGTATCAGCAAGCTATTCCAGTTTTGGAAAAAGCAACGCAATTGCAGCCCTCTTTTTATCCAGCTTGGTTTTGGCTAGGTTTTGCTCAGTCTAATCTTGGCAAATACCAAGAAGCAGTAAAATCTTATGACAAAGCGATTCAAATTGAGCCTAAGCTTTATCAAGCTTGGGCTGCAAAAGGCTCTGCTTTAACAGCTTTGCAAAAATATGAAGAAGCACTTGCTTGCTATGACACAGTAGTTCAATCCGAAATGAAGCCCAACTACCATATAGCTTGGCTTAATAGAGGTTATATTTTCGGTTTAATGGCCCAGAAAGAAGAGACGAATAAATCATTCGATAAATCTATTCAAAGGTATCAAGAATCCCTTGAATCATCCGACAAAGCTCTTGAAATTAGGCGTGATAACTCTACAGTGTGGCATCATCGAAGCTGGGTACTCAATCAGGTGTCACAGTATAACGATTATATATATAGAGAAAAGATTATCGAAGGACTAAGCCATTTACGTTACTACGCTAGCTCAGAGCAGCAACAAAAAATTCAAACTGAAGTAAACCGCTTACAACAGTACAGGGATTTCCAAGAGAAGAAAAAATTTATTCAAGAATCCTGGGAAAAACATACATCAATGATTCTCGAAGAATCTGTTGCATCCCTGGATGAAGCTTTGAAATTTAAGCAAGATGATCCGAGTATTTGGTATAAAAAAGGTTGGGCGCTTACTCAATTGAAGCGATACGATAAAGCTTTTGAGTCCTTAGATAAGGCTGTGAAACTTAAGCCAGATGATGTTATATCTTGGTATTGGCGAGGCAGAGCTTTAGAGAATTTAAAGCGATACGAAGAAGCTGTTTTTTCTTACAATAAAATAATTGAACTTAAACCAGCTTCTTACGGTGACACTTGGCATTATCGAGGTTGGGTACTCTTTCAATTACAAAAGTATAAAGAAGCTATTGCTTCATTCGATGAACATCTAAAAATTAACAAAAACGCTTCTAATGCTTGGTATTTGCGAGGTTGGGCATTTTATAAATTAGAAGAGTATCAAAAAGCGCTTGATTCATTTGATAAAGCTATTGCAATTTACTCTAAAAGCGCTGACTATTGGCATTACCGAGGCGTAGTGCTACATTACCTAAAAAGATACGATGAGGCAATTGAATCTTATAAAAAAGTTCTTGAAATTGATCCTAACTACGAGTTAGCTAAAAAGAATATAGACATAGCAAGGAAAGCAAGAGGTCAATCTCAAGAAAATATTTTCAGAAATATTCTCCGTCTTGCCCCCTTGCTTAATTTTTTATAAAATGAATTTCAAATAAAATTGAATACTTTCTATATAAAATCATTTAATTTGCCATGATTTAATCATATCATCTGCTGTTTTCTGGAACTCTTGATATTTGTCTGCTTCCACCTCAAAAGTCATTGTGTAAGCCTTGTTTTCCTTGATTGTCCAAACTACTAACCAGGTTACATTATTTGACCCTTCTTTACCAGAGTAAACTGCCTTATATGCTGGGAGATTATTAACAAGAATAATTGGATCGCTAGTAACCGAATAAGATTCACTTATTTGGTTAATATTCAACTCTGTAAGCTCTGTCAATGTCATAGGCTGCGTTGATAAATCTGCAACCTTTATGTTGAGATTCTCTAGAAACTTGTCTGCGTTATTTTCTTTCCGAGACATGAAGGTAACGATAGTTCCTGGATCTGATTTCGGGTCTTCTGTCCATTCTTTAGGATATTTGATGCTGATTTCACCGTTTGGACTATTATAAGATTTGAAATTTTCGGCTGGGCTATTCCAGTGAAATATGTTTATCAATCCTGGAATCCCTAAAACAACAAATAAGGCTGCTAGAATTCCAAAAATTTGATTCAAACGATTCACTGGATCTCGTCCCATGATGCCAAAAATTGACTTTTTTTTTCGACTCTGACGCGCTTTATAAAGAGGATTTTTCAATTTTTTAAGCGCTTCCAAAACTTCTTCTACTGACTTGTAGCGATGTTCGGGAAAGCGACACACCATTTTATCTAAAATATCTGCTAGCTGACCATTGATGTTTGGGGCTAAATCTCTCCACCTAACTTCATGTGTTATGGGGTTTTCATCTATTTTATTAGCAGGTACTCTTGTAATCGCTTCGATACAAATCATCCCCACAGCATAAATATCGCTGCAAAAGTCTGGATTACCTTGGGCTTGTTCGCTAGGCATATAGCCATCAGCACCAACCGCAGGATTAAAATTCGGTTTTCCTTGAGAATTAAGGCATAAAGTACTGATTTTTTTAACTCCCCCAAAATCAATCAGAACAATTTTTTTATCTGTTTCACGCCGTATGATATTGGAGGGCTTAAGGTGGCAATGAATAACCCCTTTTTGATGGACAAATGCCAAAACTTCAAGAATTTCCCGTAATAAGGCAATAACTTCAGCTTCACTGAATAGTTTGTTTGGTGTGACTTCTTTGCTCAGTTCTTCCCCTTCAATGAATTCCTGAACCAGATAAAATGCTTGATTTTCTACAAACTGCTCAAAGAGATTAGGAATTTGAGGGTGCTGGCCTAAATCCTCCAAAACTGTAACTTGCTCGTCAAATAACTTTTTAGCCTCATCGAAAGTCTGTTGATCGGATGCTTGCGGTTTGATTTGCTTGATGACGCGGGTCGGTTTGCTTGCTAGTCTCAAAGCTTTAGCAAGGTAGGTTTGACCGAATCCGCTACCTCCCAAATGGCTGCTAATTTCATAGCGTTCGTGATCGAGTTTTGTCCCTGGCGTTAGTTGCATAAGTCCTGGCAGTTTGCGAAGGTAGTGCAAGTGTGCGATTTCTACCTTGTTTGGTATAGCAAAATCGCCTACTCATTGTTATAATTTTGCCATAGATTCTTAAAAAAGCTACCTATAAGTCGCTTTGCTGCATTTTACTTTGCTTTCAGGTAGCGACGCTGCCCTGCCGCCAAGATCGGATAAAATGAGATTGATCGCCTCACCTTTCACTTAAATCTCAACGATCGCCAATTCTTGACTGCTAAAATGAGAGCGATCGCCTTCCCTATTTAAGCTACACTAAAAGATATATTTTCTAACACTACATTAGGAACATTTCCTGCACCTAAAACTTCTGAAGCATCTAAAATTTCTATTCCTACTAATAACTCATTTTCACCAATATTTAAAGCTATTTCTTCCGTTAGCTGTAAAGTGCGGCACTCATGCTTACCTTCCACAAGTCTAATGTAGAGAGCATCAATTTCAGAATCATAACTAATTTTCATAAATTCCTCAAAAATAGCGTTCTCCTGCTTCTCTTCGCTGCATTTGTTCTATCAACTGCTGCTTAACTTCTGCTTTAATTTCCTTTCCTTCATCAGGATCTCCAAAATACTCGTCTAAACATTGTTCGACAATATGCCGAATTAGGTCGCTGAGTTGTTCAACTGTCATGTCTTTGACTTGCATTTCCATCTCCTTGGCATGGTGACTGTCAATATTTTAGCTGGTTTACAGCGCCAATTCTTGATACGATGGGCTCATCTTGCCAAATTTCATGATTTTTCAATTATTTCATCAATATTCCTCACCTTATTGGTTGCGATGTCTGCTTCTGCTTTCGCAATCAGAGCATCTAATTTGCCTGCTGCCAAATCTTCTTCTATTTGTCTATCCCACTTTTCATTTAAATAGTTTTGAATCCACCCAGCCAATTGGCGAATATCATTTTCTGGAAATTGTTTAATCGCTGCTTCGATTTCTGCCCAAGCCTTCATAGACAAAAGTTTCTTAGTATAAGTCTATATTTCATCTTAACTCAGGATTGCTATAAGCTTTCCAAAAATTACAGTTTTCGGGTAATGCGGTTTTTCACTCAATAGTTTGAGCCAGCCTTGACAAGCTAGCAAGAGCGCCGATTGTCATCAGATGATCGGTAAATTTTTGTTGCGCTAGTCCCAAGTAAGGTGTTAGCTTAAGTATAATTGCGGTATTTTTAACTGGTATAGGTGGCGATTTACTGAACGCTGTTAAGGAAAAAAACTAAGATGAATCAACCCCAATCTGCTGAAAATAATAATGAAGTAAAAATTATTATTTTGTGTGAAAACTGCTCTCAAAAACTACGTATTCCCAAGCGGAAGAAAAAATTACGAGTGACCTGTCCCACTTGCAGACATGAATTTAACTACAAGCGTTATGTTTTTGGTTTTTCCTCCAACAACAAAAAGCCGCTCCTCGTTGGCTGGGTGGGTAGCTTAATAGGCTTTATTGTAGTTGAAATTATCCAACTTAGCCGGATTTTAGCTACCACAAATCCTTTTTTGAATGCAATGATAACGTTCGGAGCATTTGGGATGTGTTTGGGAGCAGTGATGGGAGCCGCAGAAGGGTTTTTCAGAAAAGATCGGACAAGATTATATTACGGTCTTAAAGTTGGCTCGGCTTTAGGTTTAATTAGTGGTGTTATCTCAGGCTTTATTGCACAATATGTATTCGTTTCCATCCTTTCATTTTCCAGAGTTGACAGCGCTCCTCCCCTTGCCCTTTTAATTTTTGCTCGTACCGCTGGCTGGTGTATCTTGGGACTTCTATTAGGGGGTTCTTATGGTATTAAAGAAAATACTTTAGGGGATCTAAAGTTTGGATTTATAGGTGGAGGTATTGGTGGAGCTATCGGTGGTTTGCTTTTCGATCCTTTGGGTTCGCTATTTCAATTTGGTGGAGGTACTGTGGGGCGATTACTAGGATTGTCCCTTGTGGGGATGAATATTGGTGTCGCCATCAACCGCTTCAGGGAAGTTGCGATCGCGCAAAACCGACCGGAGATGTATCGACAAATAACTAGGAAATTACCTACTAATTCAAGATTGTTATTGCCCGGTTCAAATAATAAAACTTAATCAACAATAAAGGGAGCGATCGCCTATTTTAGGCGCGAATATTTTAGGCGATCGCTCTCTGTTATAATCCAGTAAAATCCCTCATTTATTATAAATAAATGAAGTGCCTATTTTAAGGACTGGCAATTTGTGCCTCATAGTTTTTCCGAACACTTGAAACAATCGAAGCCCCAGGAGGACATAGCATATCTTTATTTACCGCTTCAGGTATCACAGGAGGTATAGTTGATGGTCGATCGGTTTCGCAAATTTTATCCACCGCCGATTGACCTTCGGCAAATACTATACCTGTGTAACTCTTATCTTCTGGTTTTTTTGCTGTAGCTGTTACTATTGTTTTATGTCGGTCAGACCAAGCGATTTTATATTCATAATCTTGCTCTTTTGATTCAATATTGAATCCCAAATCTTCCCATGTAGAAGCAAATCGTCCGTTTTCGAGATAAAAACCTTTTTGGATTCTGTTGATCGAAGCAATAATCTCTTTAGCGTCCAAACGATCCGATTCTACCATCGGGACTGGAAGTAACTCCTTTGCTTCATTTTCTTGTGTTTTATCTTTCTGGTTTTCCAAAGAAGGTTCGAGTTTTTCTGATGGAATGCCTTGAGGGCTAGGAACGACGGCGTTTGCCTGAGTTATCGATCCAGAAGAAACGTTACTCCTAGATAAGATACTTTGCCAATAATTATGGATATTACTGCCTGCAAAACCTAAAATTAAAGCTCCTGCCACCCAAAGATTGTTAAAACTCGATTTGTTATTTTTGGCAGAAGTATTTAAGGGAATGTGACTAGCTATTTGAGTGGGTGCATCCTCTGTCACACTAATTATCGATCTGTTGATGGGATATTTGGTATATTTTTGATTGCGGATTTTATGCTCAAAACTATACCTTGCCTCTAAAGGTAGGGACAAATCTTCATACAGCGCTATAATAGGCGTCTGAAAGTTAATACTGGCAAAGTATACCTCTTCTCCTTCCCCATACGGATAAAGAATCCAAAGTCCCTCTGAGTTGCGACGGAAGCACTCCACATATAGCCGTTCTTGACTAATTAGTACATATTCTTGCAGACTTGCTAATTTACGGTAATCAGCGAATTTATCACCGCGATCGAAAGCTTCCGTTTCTGGAGACATTACTTCCACAATTAAACGGGGATATCGCTTGAAATTTTCGCTACCTCTATCTCTATCATCAGAGGTTACTATAACATCGGGATAATAAACAATATTCTCCCTATCAATAGTAACTTTTACCCTTCCTGTGTTAACCCGGTAGCCTAAAGCGCGACTTTTACTCTTTAGTAAAGATATCAAATTAACGCAAATGCTGTCGTGTAGATCGCTTGATTCATCAATTTCATAGACCTCTTCCTGCCTGTAATCTTGCTTGAATACACTGATTTTTTCATAATCTAAATACTCTTTTGCATCGCCAAGGGTATCGCTGTTGGCTACTGTCATATTTAAACACTCCTGATGTAAAATTATTCAATGCAGACTACCCCTTGGAACAATTCCAAATTAAAGTGTTGGGGCAGACGCGAAGAGCGTCTGCAAAGAAATGATTTAAATCAACTATAATAGTTGAGTAACCAAAATCCCAATAATCATCTTTTGCTTGCCTTTCGGATCGCAGATGTCTGATGATTAATTTATTTTTGGCTCGCCAAATAGAACCTAAAACATCGGTCAGTTATCTGTGAAAAGCAGCCAGATGATTTGGTGAAATATATAATATCTAATTAAATTGGATTTGAATATAGGGGGAACACCCCTATTCCTAACTTGCTTTATTTATAGTAAAGCGATCGGCGCAAATAAACTTTATTCAGTAAATAAATGTAAATGCTTGGTTCAATCATTAATCTAGATTGGGTAGCGTTTACATAACTTTACTTGGTTTTAATTATACTGATGTGCTTACCATACTAATTCCCAGTAATTTACATTGAGATTACAAAAGCCCTGAAACTCCAGTAGAGCCATAAGGACATTGAAAATCCTTACCAAAAGCTTGCGGTATTCTCGGAGGCGCAGTGGATGGTTCGTTGGTTTCGCAAATTTTATCTACAACTGTTTCGCCTTGCATAGAAACTACACCAGAATAACTTTTTAATCCTAGTTTTTTGGCAGTAGCTGTAACTAAAGCTTTGCTTCGATCGGCCCAGATAATTTCATAGTCATAATCTTCCGTTCTCGATTCTATATTTAATTTCAAATCTTGCCATGTAGAAGCAAATCGGCTATTCTCTAAATAAAAAAGTTGTTGTGTGCTGTTAATTAAACCAACTATTCTTTTAGCCTCGGCTGATTTAGTTGGGTCTACGTTAGCGATCGCACTTGCTTGGGGAGTCGGAGTAGGAGAAGCGGTCGCACTTGCTTGGGGAGTCGGAGAAGCAGTCGCGATCGCACTTGGTTGTGCAGCCGGAGAAGCAGTCGCGATCGCACTTGCTTGCGGCGTCGGCGAAGTTATTTGTAAATTTACTTGCGTAGTAGGAGAAGAACTTTTCGCAATCAACGATTGCAGTTGCCGATAACTATATATTTGAGTACCTAGCAAAGCTAAAATTCCAGCGACAACAAACCAAATCCAGTTAGGTTTCAGCTTATTCTTATTTGCCACTATAGTAGAGCCAATCTCATGATGCTTTTGAGATTGAGTGTGTTCTATAACGGTAGAAGTTGAATTACTTTTTACCAGCTTGGTAGAGATTTGAGATGGCGTTTTCCGCCCAGAAATAGGAGTTGATTTCTTTGTCCCCACCTGAGTAGAGATTTGAGATGGCGTCTTCCTTCCAGAATTAGGTATTTGGGTGGGAGTTCTCGTCACCATAGTGGAAGCCATCATACCCGAAGCATAACTGCTCAAATTTTTCAGATCCCCAAGAGCTGAAGTAGCAGACTCATAACGCTGACGGAAATCATAACGCACCATTTTATCTAAAACATATGCCAAACCAGGACTGACCTGTGCCCACTCCCGCCAAATAATTTCATCCGTATTGGCATCTTTTTTAAGTTTTTTGGGATCTAAACCTGTAAGCGCTTGGATACCAATCATTCCCACCGCGTAGATATCGCTACAAAAACGCGGATTCCCTGCAAATTGTTCGTTTGGCATATACCCAGGCGAGCCTACTGTAACCGTCATAGTTGTATGACAGTGCCCGTCTACCGTGGTAGTGCTGATTTCTTTTACCGCCCCAAAGTCAATCAAAACAATCTTGTTATCGTGCTTGCGTCTAATTAAATTTGAAGGCTTAATATCGCGGTGAATCACCCGCTGCTGATGGACAAATTCTAATATCTTGAGGATATCCTGTAAGATACTAACAACAAAATCTTCATCCAACTGGTGACCTGGGAGTATTTCATCACACAAACTATTACCTTCAACATATTCCTGAACTAAATAAAATTCTTCATTTTCTTCAAAGTGAGCGAAAAGCTGGGGAATTTGGTCGTGTTTTCCCAGCTTGTACAAAACTTCCGCTTCTGTATCGAACAAACGCCTTGCTATCTGTAGAGTTGGGATATCCGTAGTTTTAGGTTTGAACTGCTTGACGACACAGTGAGGTTTACCCGGTAGATGGCTATCTTCAGCCAAATAAGTCTTACCGAAACCCCCACATCCCAGCCCTCTAATAATTTGGTAGCGCCCACCGAGAATGTTTGCCGACATGACATTAATATTTGTTGCGTAAGGATGACGATCGCACTCAAACCAGATAAGGCTTTAGCCCATAGCACCCACATAATTAATATCAATTTTGGCACAGCCCGATCGATAACAGCACTACCCTGTCCAACTCTCCAGACCGGGCGATGTCTTATTCAGCATTTTAATTGCCTTACCAAGGACTGCCAATCATCGTAAAAGCAGCCCAATAGAAAGGATGCTTAAAATTTCTTGTTCCCGAAGGTGCTAATTTGGGTGGCAGAACCATCCCATCTCCCAGCATGGGCCCGCGCAATTTACCACCCTCGAAAACCACTTGTCCTCGCAGCATAGCTATCTGCGACTGCCGCAACGCTTCAGCCTTAATTGGCGCTACCCTCAACTGCTGGTAAAATTCAGTCATCAACGCCAAAGTTCCCTCATCGCTAACACTCCACAAACTAGCCAGCGCCGACTTCACGCCGCTATTCACCGCTAATCCCGCAAACCCCATTTCCGCATCTTTATCGCCCACCGCCGTGCGGCAAGCACTCAACACCAACAATTCCACCGGTGGATTATTCCACTGCAACTGTCTCATCTTATCCAGCGTTAATTTATTATCCCAAAACTGAATATAAGAGTTTTCCGGTGCCCCAGACTTGAACTCTGCATGAGTTGCCAAGTGAACAATTCCAAATGGCTGCGAAGCGCGTTGCGACCTGAGATTATCTAAGGTAAATTCTTGATTTAAAAATTGTTTACCCCGCCAAGAACCCGGCCAAATAACACCAGAAAGATCTTGCATAATAGCAGCCAACTCCACAGGCACAGCAGCTAAGGGAGCTTGTTCTTTAAATTGCGACGCTCCCATTGCCAAAATTGGTAAATTCTTCACGTCTTTATAAACGGGATCGGTCATATTAAAAGCAGGGATAAGACCGATGCTGTACTTTTCTACCAGAAATTGTTGTCCGTCGTGTAAAGTTGCCAGGGGTAAGCTACGCAGACCGCCACCCATACAGAAAATTAAATTATCGATTTTATTAGCTTCAAGTTCAGCCGACAGCGGGGCAACAATCCATTGATAGAGTTGTTGAGCAGGAGCCAAGTAACTCGTTGTATTCAGTTTTGTGAAGTCCGTGATTTCCTGAGTCAACTGTTTCGCTACGTTCTGCAAAGTTTCGGTATTAGCTGTCGTTACACTCTTCCGAATCGGTTTTTTTTGGGGCATCACTAACACCAATTCCAATGTATTAGGTGTTGGAACTGCGTAGATCAAGGCAGTTTTTTTTCCAGTTTGAGCGGCGAGTTTTCCTAAAGTAGCTGCGATCTCTTCAGACCCCATTGACGTGTCAGAGAGATTCGTTTTAAAATAATTTTCATAATCGCTTTGCCAAGTTTTCTCAATTGTGCCAACAGCCTCCTCATTCGACTTAACTTGCTGAAGGGCTTGTCCCAAGTTGGGAGGGGTAGCCGATCGCACAGGCGCATTTTCTGGGCTGTTTTCCGAAATCGGGGTAATACCTTCCTCGACAGGAGTCTTGCTCAGGTATTCATTCATATCTATATATATGGGCTCCTGAGAAGCTTGCGATTCCCCTCTGGTAATTGGGCCATTGGCAGCCCTAACCCGGATATCAAATAGCTCTTGCAAAACTTGGTTGGGATCGTCCCTTTCTTCCAGAGTGAATAATACCTGACTACAACCGCTCCCAGGACTTTGAGCAACGCACACTACCGGTTGGCGGTTGACTGTGCCAGTGGTGATATAGTTGAGCGTTCCATTGTCGTAGTAAGTCTGAAATCTTTTGGAAACCTCGACGCATCGGCTCGCAGGAGTGTAGCCTGTACCGCTAAAATAGGTAGATACCCACCTAATTATCGGAACGTCCCCACGCGAGGTGCGAGCAACAGTCGCTGGAGTATCTTTTATAGTACCGCAGAAGAAGGTCGCGCTTTCAGCAGAGCCAATCTTGCTGCTGGTAGCCGTGCAACCCAGCACAAACGTAAATGCAGCAAATAATTGGACAATAAACTTAATTTTCATAGAGTATATCCAACCTCCTCAAACTCTCAATAGAGGGTAAGATCTGTATCTAGATGTGGAAAGAAGCCATCTGTACTTTCGAGCTGAGCAGGTAAAACCAGATCTCGCAATTGCTGATGTGCGTCCGAGCCACAAAAGTAGCTGGCAACAGCATGAAAGCGTTGAGCGGCTTTTTTTTACTCTAATTGTATGACCTGGAAGCTCAATCCTTCATTAGAGGGATCGTAATTATCCTTGCCCCTGCTTCCAACTTAAAGTCTGAGAATCTGGGGTTGTAGGGGGATAGAATCCTCTGCCATTTTCTGTCTCGACCAGGCTACTATTAGGTATTAAAGCAGAAACGATATTATACCGCCTCAGCTCTTTCAGTGAATTCCTCAGTTTCATCCTGAACGACTAGACACCTCTTTGAAAGACATTGATGTAGACGCAAACTCTCAAAGTTTCTACACAGTTTATCTAAACCAAACTTTCAAGTGGTGTCTTCATATCGGCGAAGCACATACGACGGGCTGCGTTCTCTAGCAATATCAAATCTGACGAAACATTACCGGGGTCTTATGCCAAGAGTCCTGTTGAACACCGAAGCGAGTCACCCAATGTTGGGTAATTTATTAGACGAGCGTTACCAAATAGTTCAAGTTTTAAGTGCCGGAACATTTGGAAGAACGTACATTGCCGAAGATGCTAAATTACCGGGTAATCCTAAATGCCTAATTAAGCATCTCAAACCTGCTAGTAACGATCCCAACTACTTGCAAACCGTCAGACATCTGTTTCTCAACGAAGCAGAGACTTTGAAACGGTTGGGCGAACACGATCGCATTCCGCAAGTGCTAGCTTACTTTGAAGACGACCAAGGATTTTACTTGGTGCAAGAGTTTATCGAAGGACAGCCTCTGAGTACTTTACTGCCAACTAGCCTACGCTGCGGCAAACGCTGGCAAGAAAAACAAGTTATTCAGTTGCTAGAAGAAGTATCAAGCATACTAGAATTTGTTCACAGTCAGGACATTATTCATTGCGATATCAAGCCAAACAATATAATTAAACGCGCCTCAGACGGCAAATATTGTTTGATTGAATTTGGCTCGCTTCAGCCGATAAGGACGCCAGCAGTTAACGTTGAAGAACAGGCAGAAATTACTTTTCCTCTCGAATCGGCAGGGTATGTACCGCCAGAACAACTGGCATATCACCCACAGCCAAATAGCGATATTTATGCGTTAGGCACGATCGCTATTCAAGCACTGACGGGAATGTATCCGGCGCTGTTGCAAATAGATGGGAATTTGGCTAGCTGGCAGCAACAAGTAAAAGTGAGCGATCGACTGGTTTCTGTAGTAAACCAAATGGTACGCCTTAACTACAAAGAGCGCTACCAAATGGCGACAGAAGTTATCCAAGCTCTTCAGGATTCGGGCAGCGGTAGCCAGACAACAGAATTTGTCAGTAGCGGTGTTGGTGCGATCGGCTCAGAAAAGCTAAATATTACCTTTAAGTCATTGCCGCCAAAATCCCCAACTATATCCCCAACTATATCCCCAACTATAATTGAGGAGTCAAAAGTTGCGGAAAACTCTATTGGTGCGATCGCCTCAGAAACTCTTGAAATCCCGTTAACCTTATTCCCGCCAGATTCAGAAACCAAAACAGCAGATTCAGAACAAATTCAATACTCTGCTGAAAACGCTGTTTCCGAATCTTCGCCTTTAGAATCCCTCATATTTGTAATGCCTCAAACGCAACTTTATGAGGCAACATCCACCCCAGATGCTACAGATGCAACGGACTCACCCCCTAAGCCGCAAAAGAGCAAACCTGGTTTTAAATTACCAAAAATCCCTCCTATAGTGGCTTTATTTGGTGTCGGTATGGCGATGAATGCTTTGGCTGCAATGGCTGGATACATTTATATGTCCCAACCCGATCCCACTCAATTTAAACAATTGGATTCAATCATTGACCAAGTACAGTGGGAAGAAGGAGCTAAAAAAGTTTGTCAGATTCCTTATATCTGTTTTTGGGAAAAGAAACAACAGCCTAATGTTCGAGGAAAGGCGCAAACATCTGTAGAAGTTTACCAATTACGGAAAAAAGCCTTTGCCTTGGCTGAAAAGAAAGACTTTGCTGGTGCGGTGAAACTTCTGGAAGAAATTTCTCCCCAAACACCAGAATACTCTAAAGTTAAAGCTAAGATCGCTGAATATAAGCAAAAGCAGCGGGTTAAGCAAGCTGTGGAAAAGTCTGGCGGTGCAAAAATGGCGAGTAAGTCCACGAGATAATTAATGAACAATGAACAATTGACAATTAAAAACTAATTGTTAATTGTTCATTGTTACAATGGGTGATTCTGTCTGCGCTAACAACCTTCCCCGTGAAATTACATAACGTACAGTCGCTCGACGACGAATCGCATCATAGCGACTATCAGCATCCAACACAATCAAATTTGCAGGCTTCCCCACCTCAATTCCATAGCTATCTTGCAGATGTAAAGTTTTTGCTCCATGCAGTGTCACCATATCAAAACAAGCATCTATTTCAGACATCCCCGTCATCTGACAAATGTGAACCGCCATGTGCGCCACTTCCAGCATATTTCCCGTCCCCAAACTATACCAGGGATCTTGGATACAATCGTGTCCCAAACTCACATTCAATCCAGCTTGCCACAATTCTTTCACTCGCGTCACACCTCGGCGTTTGGGATAAGTATCGGTGCGCCCTTGTAAGGTAATATTAATTAAAGGATTGGCGATGAAATTGATTTGCGATCGCATTAACAAACCCATCAACTTTAAGGCATAAGCATTGTTATAAGAAGCAAACGCAGTTGTATGACTCGCGGTTACTCTTTCTCCCAAACCAGAACGAATCGCACAAGCCGCCACAACTTCTAAAAAGCGCGACTCGTCATCATCAATTTCATCGCAGTGAATATCAATTAACCGATTATATTTTGCCGCTAATTCAAATATCCGATGTACCGATTTTACCCCATCTTCGCGGGTAAACTCATAGTGAGGAATTCCACCCACCGCATCCGCACCCAATTTTAGCGCTTCTTCCAATAATTCTTCATTTTTAGGACTACCGTAAACCCCATCTTGAGGAAAAGCCACCACTTGCAAAGTTATCCAATCTTTGACCGACTCTCGCACTGCTAGCAAACCTTGCAATGCAGTTAAAGAGTCTTCACTCACATCTGCATGACTGCGTACAAATAAAATACCTTGAGATGCTTGTAATTTGAGCGCTTCTATTGCCCGTTTTTTCACATCATCCAGCGTCAAACTTTGCTTGCGTTCTCTCCAAATTTCAATTCCTTCAAACAAAGTTCCGCTTTCATTCCATCGCGGTTCGCCTGCTGTCAGCGCTGAATCCAAATGAATATGGGACTCCACGAAAGGGGGACTGACTAATTTTCCTTGGATATCCAGTTCCAGCTGCGCTGGTTCGCTGAGATGGGGTGCGATCGCGCCAATTTTACCATCTCGAATCCCAATATCGACTTCCCGATCCTGCAAACGACACCGACGCAGTAATATATCCCAGGATAATAGCGACATAAATATTCCTTTCTGGTTTATCCAACAAATCCATACAGGAATTGTGAACTACCCCACCGTATAGACGGATGGGGCTTCTGAATTCACAGGGGAATGCCTCAAGACAGACTTACGCCCAGATGAAGGACTTACTTCCCCTCCTTCAGCAGCAGTCCTGGTTCCCAAGACCGATAACTGTCTGATACCTTCTGCTCTAATATTTGTTGCAGCGTTTTCATCTCTATCGTGGTGTGTGCCGCAGCTTGGACAAGTCCACTCTCTAATATCTAGTGGCATTTCTGACATCTGATAGAGACAGTTTGAGCAGGTTTTAGAGCTAGGAAACCATCGATCAATTTCAACTAATAAACCACCTTTCAACTTGAGTTTATAGTCTAAAAAATTGATGAAAGTTCCCCACCCCACATCAGCAATAGCTTGAGCTAGGTTGTGATTGCGAACCATGCCCTTGACGTTGAGGTTTTCGACTACTACCACTTGGTTATCATTGACGATTTTCTTGGATAATTTATGCAGAAAATCTTGACGGGCATTGCTAATACGTTCGTGAACTTTAGCCACAAGCTTTCGTGCTTTTTCTCTAGATTTGCTGCCTTTTTTCTGGCGAGCTAATTTAGTCTGTTTTCTGGCTAAGTTTTTTTCATGTTTTTTGATATGTCTAGGGTTGGCAAATTTCGATGTCTTATTTCCATCGTGCGTAACACAGAAGTCTTTGAGTCCCAAATCAATGCCAATCACTTTACCTGTAACAACCACTTCTGGGGTTTCTAGCGAGGTATCAAACAATAACGAAGCATAGTATTTTCCTGTGGAAGCTTTAGTAACAGTTACAGTTTTCAGCTGTCCCGCAAATAATCGATGAATTGAGGCTTTAATTATCCCAACTTGAGGGATTTTTATTCCCCTCTCAAGGATTTGGCAATTTTGAGGATATTGACAAGATTGTTTCCCGTGATAAGACTTGAATCTAGGATATTTAGCTCGCTTCTCAAAAAAGTTTTTGAAAGCTTTAGTTAAGTGCAGAGTTGTTGACTGCAACACCTGAGAATAACATTCCCCTAGCCATGCCGTATCTTCTGCTTTTTTGAGCTTGGGTAAAACCTTGTTGAGGGCTATTTGAGTAAGTCCCTTTCCTGTTTCCTTGTAAGTTTCATTGCATAGATTCAAAGCGTAATTCCACCACCATCTTGCACACCCCATTACTTGACTAAGCTTTTGGGATTGCTCAGATGTTGGGTAAATTCGGACTTTGATGGCTCTATACAATGGTTTCAGGTGAACTATGGTTTACAGTAAATATTGTAGCACAAGATAACAGAAAGTAGAGGCTACGCCGTTTTTTTATTGGTCGGGCATTCATCCCCACCGTATAGACAGATGGGGAATTCTGCCCGACATTTGAGTTAAACCCTACCGCAACCTGGAACTACTCTCTATGTAGGAACCCGGTTTCTTGAACAAGACCCTCCTCATTTTTTTGATTTGTTGGGTTTCCTAAGCAGAAACCGGGTTTCTTGAAGAAACCCGGTTTCTTTCCGTCAGTTTTTAATTTGCTATTCGGAAATATTATTTGCTACTCCGACTTCCCTCGCCGAACGGATCAACATAGCTTTTTGACGGTTCTCCATTGACCGCTGATGATTCAGCATCAGGGAACGAGCTCTTTGTTCAACTGCGCGGTTGTTGGATTCGTAGTTAATAGCGCTCATGTTTTCGCCTCCAAAAGTACAAACGTAGTGAATTGAGGCGCGTTCCTTCGGGATTGCTCCCTACTTCCGTCTCCTCACTGCATCTAACCGTCGATCGGCGTCTACCTGAAGAGATGAACGATTTATTTCTGTATTTATTGTTACCGTTTTTCCGATAAATGTCAAGTGCTACATAAAACTTTACAATCAAGCTCAATTCAATCCTAGATAAACTGCCACAGTCGTTGGTTTAAACGCTAAATTGGCAATATGAGTGAAAAAAGCGAAGGTATCAAAATCGTTAGCGACAATCGCCAAGCCCGTTACCTCTACGAAATCCTAGAGACATACGAGGCTGGGATTGAGTTAAAAGGGACAGAAGTCAAGTCCATTCGCGAAGGTCGGTCTAACCTGCGCGATGGATACGTGCTGATTCGGAATGGCGAGGCGTGGCTGCTGAACGTCCACGTTTCACCTCACTCAACCGCCAGCCAGTATTTTAACCACGACCCCGTTCGCACGCGGAAACTGCTGCTGCATAAAGAGGAAATCCGCAAGCTGATTGGTAAAGTGGAACAAAAGGGTTTGACCCTAATTCCTTTGAAGATGTATTTGAAGAAAGGTTTGGTGAAAGTCAGCGTTGGTCTGGGTAGAGGTAAGAAGCTGCACGACAAACGCGAAGATGTGAAGAAACGCGACGATAAGCGCGAGATGCAACGCGCTATGAAGAATTTTTAAAGCGATTCAAACCTAAGAAACCGGGTTTTTTGGCAAGGATTTTTACTTTGGTGTCAAGTTAATCGCTAAAAACCCGGTTTTTAGCTTTTTTTACCGCAGATTAAGGCAGATGAACGCGGATGAACGCAGATGTGGATGTAAAAAAGTCACTCATTCAAAAGTCAAAATTCCTTCCTCTACCTTTTCCCTTTTCCCTCTCCCCTCTCCTTTTTCTAAATGGTATAATTTTACTCGCTAGTGCGAATGCTGGTAATAATTATGACTCAAGAATTAATAGATTTAAGAAAAAGCATTCTGGAAGGAAGATACGCCGAGGCTTTGGCAATTGTAGATGAATTAGAGGGAATGAGCAAACAGGCGATACTGCGGAATATCCAATCTTATCTCAAAATCTTGTTAATTCACTTGATTAAAAACCAAATCGAACAGCGATTAACAAATTCTTGGGCTAATTCTATTCGCAATTCTGTTAGAGAAATTAAGAAACTGAATTTGCAAGATAACAAAACCTCTTATTACGTGAAGATAGATGGTTGGGAAGAAATGATTGATGAAGAATTTGAAGAGGCAATTCGCGAGGCTAGCGAGGAAGTCTTGAATGGTGCTTACAGTCCATTTCAACTTGCTGAAATGGTGGAGAGAAAATTGGTAATTAGTCATTCTCAAAGCTTAATCGAATTGACCTATAATTATTCACTTAAGCAGTTACCAGGAGTTATTGATGATTATTTGATTCAGCTTCCGGGTGGGGAAGATTGGCAAGCTGGGAGGCGATGATAAAAATTCTTAAAACAAGGTATTCAATACTGATAAACCTTAAATATTTATGGTGTGTCTAAGCTGAGCTTTGTACAGTTATTTGTGGTTGAGATTCGTTATCCACAAAATCCCGAATTACTTTTAGTAAATCATTAGAATGAAATTCGGATTGGGAATCGAGCTTGTTTAAAAAGTTGTTTGCTGCTAGCTTTAAGGCTGTGGTAAATTCAGAAACATGAGAGATTGAAATGGATTGTTTGCGATAATATATTCGCATTCCCTCCTCCCAAGGTTCAAATAAAATTGGTTCTGGTTCTTCCACAATTTCAACAGCGATATTTTTACCTTGTTTTACAGCTTTCACTCCGGTAATTAAGGCATCAAACCAGGAATCTAAATATGTTGATTTTTCCGTGATGGTTGTTGTATCATTGGTTATGGTGATATCGCCAATGGGATCGATGGGGTCGATTTTTTCTGATTCGTCGATATTTATGGCAATTTGCATTATTATGTTAGGTTTAATGACTTCAAGCACAACTTTACTGCAACCAATAACGTAACACTGCTCCCGCTCCCAGTCCTATCCAAGAAGTTCCAGATAGAATCAGAAACTTGTGAAAGTTACTAAATGGCTTTTTTCCTAAATCGTTAGCATGTATATCCCAAAATATTACTTCTGTTCCTTCCCACATCCTTAAGGCTAAAGATATATTTGATGTTAAACCAATACACCAAGCCACTAAACCCCTTATCCTTTCTTCATTCCCGTAAATATTTCCATAAATTTGGCTCCAACTCATCTTACTGTTATACATAGTCAAAGGTGTCAGAATAATAAGCATTAAATACCATAGTCCTAGTCCCTCGGTTGGACCAATCGAGAAAAAAAGCAATAAGAATCCGTAAAAAATACCCATAAAAAATAATGATACTATAGCCTTAGTTCCAAATATAGGTACAACAGTTAAAGTTATCGCTAAAGCCATAGTTAAAACGCCGCCTATCTCAATATCAGTAAGCCCACCATAAGTAACCCCTCTTTCACCATGATAAGCTAAAAGCGAGGTTCCAGCTAAAGCTACGAACCAAGGTAAAGGCGAAAAATAAAAAGGTATTGTTAACAAAAATCCCAAACCTACACAAACTATGAAACGTTGTACTAATAAACCCCAATCAATATGTATCTTTTGTAGGGTTGGTTGAGTGATTACTTTGTTAATGCCTACCGGAACAGTGCGATTCGCCACTTCCAACAACTTCAACCATTCCTGCATCGACTGAGGACGGTTTTTCGCTTCCAACTCCATCCCCTTGAGAATCGCCCGATTTAACTCATCGCTGATATCAGCGTGTTGCTTAGGTTTAATCAATCGGACATTATTCAACTTCCGATCCAAAGAAGATGTCGGACATTGACCAGTTACCGCATAATATAGAGAAGCAGCCAAACAGTACACATCAACCGTTGGTTCCCGACTCCCCATCATCTGTTCGTAAGGCGCAAAAGCCCAATTGCCAAAATGCTTGGAACTTTCGACTGTTTGCAGAATTTCTCCAGCAATGCCAAAATCAATCAACACCGCTTTACCGTCACTCTGCACCATAATATTGCCTGGGTGAGCATCCCGATGCACCAAACTCGCTTGATGCACCACCGTCAAAGCTTCCCCAATTTGTCGCACATACTCCACCGCTTCGTTTGCAGGTAACGCCCCTCGCCGCCGCACCAAATCAAACAAACTCTCCCCTGCGACAAAATCCATTACCAGGCAGTATATCCCCTTCTTTTCAAACAAATCCCTGACGCGCACGATATTGGGATGCTGTTTTTCAGAGAGTTTTTCCAGTCGCCGCCCTTCCTCGACGAACCGCTGCAAATATTTGGGGTATTCCGGGTCATTTTTCAGGCTTTCATTAGGCGTTTTAATAACCACTAGCTGTTGCAGCAGCGTATGTCGTGCTTGATAGGTAATCCCGAAGCCCCCTTCTCCCAGGATTTTCTCGATAATATACTTACCTTTCTGCAACCGCTGACCCGCTGCCCAAACCATGTCGCGCTTTCCAGACTCTTGGGTTTATTGTGACATATTATCTCAAAAAAAAGTACGTTGTTGCGGTTTAGCGCTAAAGCGCAACAACGTACCTTATTTCTTATCTTCTCTTCGCGTTCTTCGCGTCTTCGCGGTTCGTTAAAAAATCTTGGGTTAGAGTTACCAACTCTAACCAAAATACAAAAGCTCCTACAAGTCCTGTGGAGGTAAATTTTCACTCCGCGATGGTTGATAAATAGTGTAATAACTAGCGATCAAAGCTATCATCATCCACCAGAGAGTATTGGCTTCCGGACGATACAAAACTGTATCTACAGTACCATGAGCTAGCATACCTAAAAAACTGGCGATCGCAGCTATCAACCAAAATCCTTCGCGGCTACCAAATTCCCGCAGACGCCGCAATTGTACCCAACCTTGGTTAAAGGTTACTAACAATAACCAGAGAAAACAACCCAATCCAATCAAACCGGCTTCCACCGCTACTTCCAGCAGAATAGAATAAGCACTCAAAGCGCTGTAGCGGGGACGCATATAGAGAGGATAAATTTTGTTAAAAGCAGTGTTGCCGGGGCCAATGCCGATAATGGGCCGAGCGCGAATCATCTCCTGTACAGCTGCCCACACATTGATGCGAAAATTATTGCTGCTATCTTCGCGACCCACAAACATACTGAAAACGCGATCGCGCAACGGTTCTACAAACAATATTGCCAATCCTAATATAGCAGCCAAACTTATTAGCAATATCGGTAAAGACCAAGTGCGCCAAAAAGGAGGTAACTGAATACTTAACCAATCAATCAACAACAACAAAAACACAAACAGCAGCACTACAAAACCGATCCAGCCCCCCCGACTGAAAGTTAATATCAAACAAGATGAATTGACAACAAACATTGTCGTTGCTAACGCTTTGCAGACCCAGCCACGCCAAGCAAAAACAGCCGCCAAACTCAAAGCAGTTGCCGGCAGCAGATACCCTGCCAGTAAATTGGGATTTCCCAGATAGCTATAGACTCGCGTGGTTTTAGCCAGAGGAGATTCCGGATCTACCCAAGTTGCCAGTGCTGTAGCGCCAAAAAACCACTGCCTCAGACCGTAGACACTGACGAGCAGAGCTACGTGCAAGTATAGCGCAATTAACCAAGAGCGCAGGTGAGGCGATCGCAAAATCCTCGCCATCAAAGCAAACAGCAACAGATACAGCGTCAGCTTCACCAAACCGGTCAGCGCCGCCGCCTTCACCGGTGACAAAGCTGTCGCCACCACAGCAATACCCCAATAAAGCAATACCAGCAAATGAATGGGCGTAAATTTGGGAAAAGAAAATACTGCCTCTCCCTCTTCCTTCTCCCTTTCTCTGACAACCTCATCCGATACAGTCAGCAGCACCCAAAAGGCACCGCAAGCAACTAAAAGCACACCAACCAAATCGTTGGATACAAAGGGAGCCAGAGCAAACACCAAGCTTACCAACAACGCGCCCAAAGGTTCTGCCCATCGCATCAACCAGCTGCCTTGTCGCCATGCTGGCAGCAGACCTACCAAACGGTACAAATAACTAGCATTGCGCCACCGATACAACGGTAGATTAGATAGTGTTAATTGTTGCCAAACAGCGTTCATGAATTTTTATTCTAGTGAACCATTTTAGATTTTGGATTTGAGATGTTAGATTATATTTTCATCTAAAATCTAAAATCTAAAATTTTTAGATATTTACATCAGCTTCTGTTATTGTTGGCAAGCTCACCACATATCTAAAGCCAGACTCTTGCGAGCCTTGGATCGAGATTTGTCCGCTGTGCATTTGAGCTAAATGACAGCTGAGCAACAGCCCCAAGTTTTCAGAAGATCGATCGATTATATTATTCTCAAGAGCTTCCGATCGGTCAGCAGTAACCAAAGCTTTTTCTTCCGATTTGGTCGAGTTACTCTTCTCGGCTGCTTCTGGAGATAGCAGTGATGCTTCTTCGAGGCTTTCATCCTCGCGATCGTAAAGCCGGGGCTCCGAGTAAGTTGGTACAGATGGGGACGTATTGAAAAAGTATCCTTCCAGATGAGGGAGGCCATCTCCCAGCCAGGGGTGAGAAACCCAAACGGCAATGTTTAACCCTTCTACTTTACGAGAGATATGAATGCGGACAATACTGCCAGCATCAGCCGTTTGCAGCACACTTGATACCAAGTGATAAAGCAATTGGCGGACTTTTTCCTTATCCAGTTGCCAGATGCGATTTCCGGGCTCTACGGAAAGACGAATCTGTTGCCCTCGGCGGTTGGCTGCTTCTTCTAATGTAGCGATCGCCTGTTGGCACAACATTTCTATATCAACAGCAGAAAGATTCAGTTTTGGATTATCGGGGTTTAGCGATCCCAGTGCCAATATTTCGTTTACCAGCGACAGCAAGTACTGACCGCTGTGCTGAATAATCTCCAAATATTCTTTTTGTTTAGTCGTTAGGGGGCCATAAATCTCGCGGCTCAAAACGCTGGCCATTCCCATCACTGAGGTCAGAGGCGTCCGCAGTTCCTGAGTGAGTTGGCCCAGCAATTTGACTTGAATTTGATTGGTGGCGAGTTGCTGGCTGCCTAAATTTCCAGAGGATATTTGCGTGTTGAGATTCACCAACACTCCTGGGGCATTCTCTTTGAGGGCACGATTGCGCTCAAATTCGCTCATAATCCAGCGGGCCATGAGTTCCAAAAACTCTGTTTCCCTGTCAGTAAAGGAACGCGGCACCCGTTCCATCACGGCAAGCGTACCCAGGCAATGTCCGGTAGAAGTTAATAATGGCACTCCCAAATAGGCGCGGATGCCATAGTGCTGAACTAACAAACTCTTGGCAAAAATCGGCTCAACGGTAGTATCGCCGATCGCCAAAACTTTATGAGAGTCTACTACGTGCGTACACAGAGATTCCTGCCGCGATAGCTGACGGGATGTTGCCAGCTGATTCATCAAACCTAACCTGGACAAACCCACAGATGACTTGAACCATTGACGGTCTTTGTCCATGATGCCCAAAATGCAGATGGGGGCATCCAAAAAGTGGGCAGCCGTCTGAGTTGCCTCATCGAAAATCGGGATTGTCTCTGCTTCCAGCAGTCCCGACTCTGTTAAAGCTAAAAGGCGCTGTTGTTCTCGCGCTTGAGGTGTCAAACCGTTGAGACGATAAAAGAGAGTGTTTTCAGGGTTTACCATGCTAACTGCTACCCCTATACTTGCTGAATTTATCATTTATCTAGCTGCTGCCGCAGACAAAGAGCTTATCCTTAAAATTCCCTAACTGCATTCTCAACGAACAGGTTATGGAGAAATATCATCAGTTTTTGAGAATATCTACCATTAACCAGAAAGAGATGTACTCGACCAGGCAGGGTGAGACAGCAGGGAGGCGATGACCCGCACTCCTCGTAACTGATTCGAGAGGGGTAGATGACCTTTGGGGGCACTCAGATCCCAGATAAACTCGTGGGGATATCGCGTCCAGTTATTGCCATTCTTCCAGCCGATTTTGGGCCAGAATTTTTCCCAATTTTTGCCCAAACTCAGCCAAATTTCCCGTTGCACTCCATAGCCAAACTTGCCTTCGGAATTAGCCAGCCAGAGGTTGTTAATGGTTTGCAGATCTGATGTAGGGAACTTCTCTACCTCAGTAAAATACAACCATTTCCTTTGCACTGCTGCCGCACCTGCAAGTTCGCACAGCAATTGCAGCGTCATTCGATCGGCTGCTTGAAAATCTTGCTGGGCCAGCAGTTGTTGCAGGGGAGTGTAATCTATATTGCGCTCTGAAATCAACGATACGATACTGGTGTTCATTGCTAATTGGTTATTGGTCATTGGTGGTTGGTCTGCGATCGTCGGTTACTTTTGTTTTTGGTTTCTTCATTCCCGATTACCCATTACCGATTAACTATTAGCACAAAGGAATTTGCACAAGTATCGCCGTTAGTCCAGTTGAGTATCACTCTGGTTTTGCAAACTTTTCACTTAGCGGTCTGCAAAATGCGATCGATTATACCACTGGTAGAAGTAGGTATTTCTATTCTGACTAACTCGATCCTGCCTCCATAGGCTTGAACAATCGGTGCTTCGGGCAGCGTTTCGATTCGGTAGTCTCCCCCTTTTACGTAAATTTCTGGTTTGAGCTTATCTATAACTTGAGCAGCTGTGGTTTGGGAAAAAATCACTACCCCATCTACTGGCTTGAGGGCAGCTAGTAATTCGGCCCTCTGTATGTCTGGGATGATGGGTCGCTCTGGCCATCCCGTCGGATGCGGTTTGATGGTTCGCACAGACACATCGCTATTTAACCCCACAATCAGCGATCGCCCCAAGGATTTTGCTACCCGTAAATACCGCAGGTGTCCGACATGGAGTAGGTCAAAGCAGCCATTGGTAAATACCAATGGTCGCCATTGCGCTGGGGCAATAGCGATCGCCTCCTCTAGTTCGGTTAAGCTGTATAGATCGGTAATCATATCGCGAACTACCCACACTGACCTAACGGTTTATTAGAACTTTTCAGTTTTCTGGATAATTGCTGTTGCTTGATTCTGAAGTTTTTTGGATGCTTGTTGAGTATTTTATGGTTCTCAAACTTAGAGCCATCGCTAGTAACAGCAAAGTCAGTCAACCCCAGGTCAATCCCAACTGCTTTACCTTCTGCACTTGCAGAAGGTTTATCTTTCTCATCGTCAGAAAGAATGGCCGCAAATAACTGATTGGAGCAATTCTTGGA
Source organism: Aerosakkonema funiforme FACHB-1375 (assembly GCF_014696265.1). Taxonomy (GTDB): domain Bacteria; phylum Cyanobacteriota; class Cyanobacteriia; order Cyanobacteriales; family Aerosakkonemataceae; genus Aerosakkonema; species Aerosakkonema funiforme_A. The sequence goes on from NZ_JACJPW010000060.1 coordinate 38,959, forward strand.
TATACTTACAGTCTTAATTTTTCCCTCAATAGGTCTATGAATAATTGCCGAAACATTTCCAATCTTTGGAAGTGTTAAATATTTGTCTGCAACCTTGACATTTTGAGGGTATTGTCTTGACTGCTTACCATGCTTTGATTTAAATCTATGGTATTTAGCTTGTTTTTCAAAGAAGTTATCAAAGGCCACCCCCATGTTTAAGCAGACCTGCTGCAAGCACTGTGAATAGGTTAAGGTTAACCACTCATGCTCTTTTTTTAACTGCGGAATTAGTTTTTTAACTTCATACCCAGATAACCCTTTACCAGTCTCTTTATATGTTTGATTCATCAAGTTCAGGCAATAATTCCACAGCCAGCGACAAGAGCCAAAAGCTTGTGCTAGTGACTGTTGCTGTTGACTGTTTGGTTGTAGCCTGACTTTGACAACTCTTAACATATGAGAGTAAATAGAGGTTTCCCAGTAAGTATAACACGGAAATTGTGCGTTTCCGACCTGTTTCCCTCCCACGAGGAACTCGCATCCGTCGGGAGACTGCGGTCAACTCACCCGCAATTCATCTCACACTCCCCTATTAGGTGAGATGTGAAGCTTCTTGCGGTTCAAGCTAAACTTTTAACGATGATCGTTATGACTGAAAAAAAGAAGTTTCCCGCTTCCCATTTCCAGGGGAATCATCAAAAAATCTTTGTGAATATTGGAGAGATGTTTCACGAAACGTCTCTCCAATATTGAAGTCACAGCCAATCGAAAATCTACTCATCCAGAATTCACTCATCGGTGACTGCTTTGCCTACAGCCATCCCTCTTGAGCTTCCGCAGCTTTAACTGTCCGAAGCACACTCGCTATCTGTTGGAGGTTGGTATCCCACTTCAAAGGCAAAGCGAACCAGTTGGGAGCGATTTTCTATTTCAAGTTTGTTAAAAATATTTCTCAGATGACTCTGGACTGTACGGGGACTGATAAATAGGCGTTCGCTGATTTGTTTGTTGGTAAAACCCCTAACCGCCTCCCAGAATACTCTTTCCTCTGCTGGTGTCAGAGGTAGGGGAGGGGGTGTAGGTGTTTGGTGCGAGGTCAAATTGGTAGATCGTTGCATCAACCGCACGATTTCTGCATGGATGCGACGCGATCGTTCTAACTGCGCTTCTATTTTGGCTACCAATTCCCGTGGGTGAAACGGTTTGAGCAAATAATCATCCGCGCCGATCGAATGGCCTTCAACCCGACAATCTATCTGACCCAGAGCTGACAAAAAAATAAACGGCAGCAATTGACCCTCACGGGTGGCTCGCAGGCGACGACAAAATTCAAACCCATCCATTCCCGGCATCATAATATCAGAAATGACCAAATCGGGGGGATTTTTGGCAAAAGCTGCCAACCCTTGCTCGGCGGAATCTGCATTTTCCACTACGTATCCTTGTTTTTCCAGATAGTCCGACAATACGGTGCGTAAGATTTTATCGTCATCCACGACCAAAATGCGCTTCATCAAGACCTCCGAGAAACCACATCCCCTTGTAGGTTAAAAGCAATAGGAGCGGTTGTTTCACCTTTTGCTAACCAGACCCTCTGACCGAGCGCTCGCCAAAAAAAGGTGACAAAATCGCGATTTAGGCAGTTTTGTGCGCGGAGTCTCCGTATTCCTACCATATTTTCAGCAAAATACCCGAACCAAATTTACTTTGCCTAACGAGCCTTTGCTGATGGAAGATGCTCCCCAGCAACATCGCTAAAGCCTAAAGCAATTGCGATCGCGAAAATAATACACCGATAGCCTATCCTAAAAGTCACTTTTATAGTTTTTTAAGTACAAATCGAAACAGATCTACAAAGACGAAAGAGAATAAAAAAACTTTGCCATTAGCGTTTTACCGTTTCCCCTTTAACTATTGCAGCTAGATTTATTGGCAAAAAAGTTTATAACGAGCTGCTATGGCGCAAAATATCTGATAGCTTGATAAGGCTTACTGGCAAGATTAAAATTTTATCTGATTATTCCCGCCGCCTAGCTACCAGGAGCTGCTACCAGTATGTACAAACAGATAAGTCCTCCAGACACCGGGTCTAAGATCGCCTTTGAAAACGGCGAACCCATCGTTCCCGATAACCCAATTATTCCCTATATTCGCGGAGACGGGACAGGCGTGGACATTTGGCCTGCCACTCAAAAGACGATCGACGCCGCCGTCCAATTTGCCTATGGTGGCAAGCGTCAAATCAGCTGGTTTAAAGTATACGCCGGCGATGAAGCCTGTGAAAAGTACGGCACTTATGAGTATTTGCCTCAAGACACCCTCCAGGCGATCGAAGAATACGGTATTGCCATCAAAGGCCCACTGACAACCCCGATTGGGGGTGGTATTCGTTCTTTAAACGTGGCATTGCGACAAATCTTTGACCTTTACGCTTGTATCCGTCCATGTCGCTACTACGCAGGCACCCCGTCACCTCACAAAAATCCAGAAAAACTGGATGTCATTGTTTATCGGGAAAATACAGAAGATATTTACCTGGGCATTGAGTGGCGGCAAGGTAGCGAGATTGGTGATAAACTGATTCACTTGCTCAATCACGAACTGATCCCAGCTACTCCGGAACACGGCAAAAAACAGATTCCCCTCGACTCCGGTATTGGCATCAAACCAATCAGCAAAACAGGTTCCCAGCGCCTTGTCCGCCGTGCGATCAAGCACGCCTTGCGATTGCCCAAGCATAAGCAGATGGTGACTTTGGTGCATAAGGGCAATATCATGAAATACACCGAAGGTGCGTTTCGCGACTGGGGTTACGAGTTAGCAACTGCGGAATTTCGAGCTGAGTGCGTCACTGAACGGGAATCCTGGATTCTCAGTAACAAGGAGAAGAAAGCCGATATCTCCCTAGAAGAGAATGCCCGTCAAATCGAGCCTGGGTACGACTCTTTAACGCCGGAAAAGCAAGCTGCCATCTGCCGGGAAGTAGAAAATGTGCTTAACTCTATTTGGGAAACTCACGGGAACGGACAGTGGAAAAATAAGATAATGGTGAACGATCGCATCGCCGATAGCATTTTCCAACAAATTCAGACCCGCCCGGATGAGTACTCCATCCTAGCTACCATGAACCTCAATGGCGATTATTTATCCGATGCCGCAGCTGCTATTGTCGGTGGTCTGGGCATGGGGCCTGGAGCTAATATTGGCGATAAATGTGCTATTTTCGAGGCGACTCACGGCACCGCACCCAAACACGCCGGTTTGGATCGAATTAACCCAGGTTCGCTGATTCTATCCGCCGTTATGATGCTGGAGTACATGGGTTGGCAAGAAGCAGCTGACTTAATCAAAAAGGGTATTGGGGATGCGATCGCCAACCGCGAGGTAACATACGACTTAGCTCGATTGATGGAACCCCCAGTAGAGCCGCCCCTGAAGTGTTCTGAATTTGCCGAAGCAGTGATTGAACACTTTAAATAAGGGCGTCGGGGAAGTCAAAAGTCAATCGTAAATAGGGACGAGAGAGAGGAAGAGGAAAGAAATTCCTAATTTTGACTTTTGACTTTTGACTTTTGACTTTTGACTTTTGACTTCCCCACTCCCCCACTTAAGGATTTGAGAACGAATTTATCTCTCCCCCACCGATGTGTCTGCCTGGAATCGGACGGGGGACTGAGAAATTAGGCGACTGTTGCAATTGAGACGGTTGAGTAACGGAATTGCCCAAATTAGAGTTAAATCCTGGGTTAGAGAAACCGTTTGCCGGGGCAGTATTCTGGAATGGAGATTGCCCCAAATTGCTGGGTGTTGCAGGTGCCAGACCGGGATTTACCTGTACCGCTGAGGGTACGCCCGGTAATGCTTGGGGTGGATTCAAGTATGTATAAGAATTGGAAGAAGTTGCACCGCCAGCAGACGGGGAATTATAACCGTAGCCAGTTGTACCGGGAACGGGCGATACTTGCCCATAGCCTTGTCCTGGTAATTGTGAAGTTGGTTGTGTAAGAGTTTGGTTAACTGTGGGGTTTTGCCCTAAATTACCTGGCGATGCTTGAGATGGCGAGGTTGCGCCGGTTCTACTGCTTGCCTCTGGGCTGTCCAATCCTGACTGCAAAGGATTTTGGATAGTTGATTTGCTGGCTGTTCCCTGGCGGTCTAAAGCTGATTGCAAGGGGCTCACGGATACCCCAGCCGGAGTTTGAATAGATGATTTACTGCCATTACCCAAGCGGTCTAATGCTGACTGTAAAGGACTCACTGACGGTAAAGTGGCATTTTGTTTCTGGGTGGTCGGCAAATTCAGCTTATCGGCAGAATTAGCTGCGCTGCCTACGCCTAAGTTAGAAGATGGGGGAGTAAAGGAATTTCCGGAAACAACTGTGCTGCTGTTTGAGCTAGATTCTGACTTGAGAGCAAAGGGATTGGCAGTTGTAGGCTGTGCTGTTAACTTCTCTGTCGCCGATGAGTCAGATGATTTTTCGGCATTAATAGCCGCTTCTTTCTGTTTCATAAACTCATCAAATAACCCTAGCTCTGTTTCGTCTTCTTCTGGAGTAAGTTGGAGAGGCTCGGAATCACTAATTTCCTTCTGTAGCACAGAAAGATTATCAATGTCAACCCCAATTGCTTTGTCTTCATCAGAAAGAGTTTGCTCGTCCGCAGTGGCATTGCTGGGAGTTGGAGTTTCTGCTTCCTGGTTAAGGGCTAGCCACTCAGGGTGGTTGAAGTAGGCCCAAGTAAAGAAACCTACCAGAGATAGAAATGCGATCGTCACCCAAACTATAGGCTGGGTTAAAGGGCGTAGCCTAGCTTTCAAATAGCGGAGCGCAGCCGGGGGCCGATGAGAAGATGACATAGCAGGAGTGCAGCTTAACTTGGCACGAGTAGGTGAATGCTTTTACCGCTAGGATAGCTTCGATCGCAGGCAAACTTCCTTGATGTTTGCAAAAATTTTGCTCTCCAAATTGACGATCGCTATTTCCTGTCACCGAGAGATTCGCAACAGCAGCCAAGTGCCCATTCCCAAACCGAACAAGTTGGGTAACCAAGCTGCCATCCACGGTGATAGGAAGCCGCTCATCCCCAGAGCGTCGCCCATCGTCCGCAACAAGTAGTAAGCAAAAATAATCAATACGCTGATGCCAAATCCTGTCGCTCTGTTCGTCCTTTGCGGTCTGGTTCCCATAACTGCCCCTACCAAGCCGAAGACAAGGCAAGCAAAAGGTAAGGCGATTTTTTGTTGGAGGCGAATATTCAATTTGCGGATTTCCTTGTAGTCACCGCTAGGTTTGATTAACTTTATCTGCTCCTGAACTTGTGCGATGTTCATTTCGTCAGCTTTCGGTCTTTTTTTAGCAAAATCTAAGGGAGCGCGGGGTAGTTGCAATTGGTGATGTTCAAACCGCAAAATGTTGCGATAGGAACTATCAGGAGATATAAGGTAGATAGTGCCGTTGAAGAAATCCCAGGTATTTTCTACTGTATTCCACTGAGCAGATTCCGAGACGACAATTTGATTAACGCCGGTACGAGAGCGGTCTACTATAGTAATATTTTTCATGACTTCGCCATCGAACTGTTCTGCATAAAATAAGCGTTTTAATACTTCTAGTTTTTCTCCGTTCGCTTGTTCAACTTCGCCAAATTCTGGATAAATAATATTGTTTTCCTGAAAATCTTTCCTGTCCTGTTTCAGAGCTATATCTAGAGTTAACTCCGCTTGGTAATTAGCTGCGGGTACAACCAATTCGTTAAAAGTAAAGGCGATGCCCGTGACAACAAAACTCATAAATATGGCCGGCAAAATCAGCCGATAGGCGCTCACACCACAGCTGCGTAGCGCAATTAGTTCGCTGTCACCAGAGAGACGACTGTAGGCTAGCAAGGTGGCGAGCAACATGGATGCAGGTAAGGAAAAAGCGATGAAGAAGGGCATTTTTAACACAAAAACTTTTAACGCCGTGGACAGCGGTAACCCTGCTTCTGTAACTTTCCGAACCAGATCGAGAGAGCCGATCGCCACTGCTACAGACGAAAACAGCGCTGAGCCAAACAAAAATGGTGCTATCAGTTCGCCCATCAGGTAGCGATCCATAATTGAGATACCGAAAGTCAGCGATCTCAGTGGATTGAAATATTGAGTGACGGTTTTCATAATTTACGAAGGGTATAGGGTATAGAAAATAGATGATTTCTCAAAGGGAGTGGGAGTGGGGGAGTGGGCGAAGTCAAAAGTCAAAAGTCAATCATTCAAAATTCCTCTTCCCTTTTCCTTTTTCCCTTTCGCTCTCCCTCTTCTTTTTGACTTTTAGATCGCCCGTGGCTAACCCACCCTACATTTAAATAAAATTCTATTATCACCATAGAAACCGGATTGCCTGCTATATTTGAAAGTTATCGCCGAGGTAGTACTGCCGCACAAGCGGATTGTTGTAGAGTTCGTCAGCACTGCCAGAGGCGAGGATTTGCCCATCTCGCATAATGTAGGCTCGGTCTGTGATTGCCAAAGTTTCCCGGACGTTGTGATCTGTGATTAAGATTCCCATTTGCCGATCGCGCAATTGGGCTACCATTTGCTGAATTTCTGCTACAGCTATCGGGTCAACACCGGCGAAGGGTTCGTCCAAAAACAAAAATTTTGGCCCTTCTCGCCCGGATGCCAAAGCTCTTGCCAGTTCGGTTCGCCTTCTCTCTCCCCCAGAAACTTGAATTCCTTTGGTGTAGGCAACTCTTTCCAAGCGAAACTCGCGCAATAATTCTTCCAGACGCTGCTTGCGTTCTCTTCGAGGCACTTGGGTTTGCTCTAGAACTAAGAGAATATTTTCCCGCACGCTGAGGTTGCGAAAAATGCTGGCTTCTTGAGCGAGATAACCAATACCCAAATTTGCGCGTCGGTGCATTGGCATTTCGGTAATGTCCAGGTCGTCGAGCCAAACTTTACCTTGATTTGGTTTGTCTAGACCTGTGGCGATATAAAATGTTGTCGTTTTACCGGCACCGTTGGGCCCCAGCAACCCCACTACTTCTCCTCTAGCAACGGAGAGGTTGACGCGATTGACGATCGCTCGCTTGCCATAATACTTGTGTATATTTTCCAAGACTATTTTCACTTCGGCGCTCTCCCCACAGTGGTGCTGGGTCGGAAAATTGGTCTTGATTTTAGCACTCGATCGCGAAAGTCAAAAGTCAAAAGTCAAAAGTCAAAATCCTTTGACCGTCTCGGATTTAACTTGTTTCGATCTGGTGGGTTACTTCTGCCGTGCGGCACTGGCGTTAGTAAGATGGTTATCTTTGGGGGGGTCTGGGCGCAGATGTCCCTGGCAATTGGGTGGAAGGGTTGGGGTCGTTAATAATATAGATGGATTCCACTTGCCGATTCGGTTGAGGTTGAGCGATAAATCGACCTTCATCGATCAGGTAGATGACTTGTTCGCCGCGAATGCTGTTGCCTTGCTGCAATATATAAACGTTGCCTGTGAGTACGATGCGCCTTTCTTTGGTGAAGTATTGGGCTTGGGCGGCTGTAGCCTGAATTTGGCGGGCGGGGTAGAAAAGTTGCACGTTACCCCGCGCTGTCACCACTCCAGTTTGTTGATTGGCTTCTTGAATGTCGGCGCGAACAGTGAGGGCGCGACCGTCACCGGGGTTTTGGGCTTTGGCGCTTTGAGGTTGGGGGAAAAGGGCGATCGCAATTACGATCGAAGCAGCTGGAACCGTTAAGCCTATCCCAAGGCGACGCAACCAGAATTCAGGTAATCGAGCGGCAGGCATCATGAATCGTGCAAGCTGAGGAAGTTGATTTGTTTGCGGGACAATAGTTATGACTGAAAAGTTATTCCTATAGTTCTCTAGGTAGTTTAACCTGTCCTGTCAACTGCGAATCTATAAATTACGTGGGACGATGCTGCCAAAAGCGATTACCCATTAATGAGGTATGTGGAAATTACCACATATATAAAAAATTCCAGCTTTTGAGTCAGTAACGATCGTGCCTTTTACTGAACCAATTTTCTAGACAGCTACAAAGTAGTTGGCGCTGAGACTTAGGCCGCTGGAACCTTGAACGATCGCAATCAGTTCGGGAAGACTTTCGCTCAGGAAGATGGCTGTACCCGCAGCTAAACCGGTCGGTGACTCTGCCAAACTGTAACTGGACTTAGAGCCGGACAGTTGGATGGTGTCTTCCAAAGCATTGAAGTCAGTAATTAGGGCGTAGTCGCCGATACCGGAGCTGCTAGTATTACCATCGTTGTAGAAGGTTACTTCGGTAGCGCCTAGCACAAAGAGATCGCTCCCAACACCACCAGTCAAAGGATCGATTTCGTTAAAACCTCTTCCTACTGCTACATCGGCTCCCGTCAGTACGTCGTCGCCTTCATCTCCAAATACGCGATCGCCACCTGTACCGCCGAAAACTGAATCATTACCGCGTCCGCCATTCAGGATATCGCTGTCACTATCCCCTAAGAGGAAATCATTGCCATCCCCACCAGTAATCTTGTCATTTTTCCCACCGCCACTAATGGTATCGTTGGCTGCACCACCTGCGAGGTTATCGTTGTTAGCAGTACCCGACAAGTTGAGGGCAACAACCGTTTTATTGTTTTTAGTGCTAGCATCGTTCTCTCCAGTAAATGCGGCGTTGACTACTGTGTTCAGATTCAGGAGAGTGCTATTAGGCTGGGTAAAACTGTTGCCTTGGAGCAATTCGGTGAAGAGGATATGAGCATAGCTATGGTTTTGACTGGGGCCGAACTGTCCGGGCTGGTTTAAGCTCTTCTTGTTAGCGTACACATCTAAAGTAGCCAGCGGAGCGTCGAAACCCGCCAGCACACTGGTATGTAAAGCTACAACGCGAGTAGCGTCAGTTGGATCTAAGCGATCGTCTGCGCCTTTGCCCTCAAACGCAGGGCCAGCAGGATCTAATCCTACAATTTGGGAAATAGAACTGCCGGTGGATTGACGATACGCAGAGCCAGCAAATCCAGCAACGTGCGCTCCCAGGCTGTGTCCGATTAAGGTGGTGTAATTGGGATCTACACCGCTATTTTTCAGGTAAGCAGCTAGCTGATTGCCAACATCATCTGCTTTGTCAACAGAAGGCAAATAGAAGGGGTTACTTGCGAGTGCTTCCCAGTCTACCAAAATGATATTAGCGTTAGATTCTCGCTGGCGAATAGTTTGAGCTTGCCCTGCCATCCAGTCGGTAGGCTTGTAGCCGTTGCCTGCATTGCCACCAGTGTTGCGCCAGCCATGTATGATGACATAGGTTGCTTCGTCAGTTTTGATACGCCCCGAAGGATCGATCGAACTGTCACCCCAAATATTAAAATTGACTGTAGAAGCGTCAGTAGAAGAATTCGCAGAAAACTTACTCTTCATAAACTTGGAGCCTAAAATGGAAATAGCCATAAGTTTCTCCTGATTAAGGTGAAAAGTTTTGTTGGATTAGGTTAATTGAATTTACTGATTTTTTGAGAGCCCAGATTTTTCCCGTTTTTTGGTGTATACCAAATCCGGGTCTGTTACCTTATTTTTCTCAAAGCAACCCTGAAGATATTAGGCGCGTTCAAAGATTAGAAATAAGTTTTTAGTTGATGGCGATCGCTTACTGTAGAGCAACTCTGACTATTTTTGGTAATTCTAAAGTGCGGTCTCTATCTATGTAAGTGTCAGATGTCTGAAATTGTCGAACAAATTCTGCTACTTTTTCTGGGCCTGCTTGTTGCAGCGCCGTCAAGAGTTGCTGACTCTCGATCGAGAATTGTTCAACGTCGATCTCGGCATACGTTGGTTGGTAATACCGCAATCGATTGATACCTTCTCCTAACAAAATTACCGCACCGCGCCAGTTATGATTACCAAGGTGATATAAGGCAACAGCAATTTGCAAAATACCCTGATAGAAAGTTTTTTGTGGCTCTGTTGACTCCATCCACAGAGCCTCTAGGGTATCGTGACAGGCGTAGTAATCTTTGTTGTTAAACTGCTCTACGCCTTGCCAGAATTCTTGAGGCACTGCTTCCATCATCCCATACTATCTCGTACAGCTTTGATTTCCTCTAAGGAAATTTCCTGCTTATCACCGGCAAAATCGTTATCTGCGGTGAGAAACAGCATACAGTGGCATTCTTTGCGTTCGCGCATGGGGACGCAAGGGCAGTTCCAGAAGGCGGCATTTACTTCTGCTTCTTTGTCTTCGTAATGGCGACAGGGACACAGAGGCGATCCCAAGTCATCTTTGTGTTTGGCGAGTCCTTCAATCACGACGGCAGTTACTGAGGGGTCAACGCAGAAGTATGTTCCGGTGCGTTTGGCGTACTGTTCGGAAAACTGCCGCATTGCCTCTAGGTTTTTGTCGGTGGATTTAGCTTCGTTTTCTGTTGATTGCATTGCGATCGCGTTCTTTCTAGGTCAGCTGACATTGTTAGATTCTACCGTAGGGGTTAGCAGAGGGGCTAGGGGT